>CAMXKT010000097.1 GCA_947244595.1 uncultured Oscillibacter sp.
TGGTGGAGGTGGCGGGAGTTGAACCCGCGTCCGAAAGCACTTTAACGGGACTTTCTCCGGGCGCAGACGGTGATTGCGGGGGTCTTACTCCCCCTGTTCCCCTCAGAGACGGCACATCGTCACGCCGTCAATTCAGGTAAGCTTCATGATGTGTGGCACAGGCAAAGCTTACTGTACGCACATTTACCGCTAAACGACGCCCTTCCCGGTTCGCGGTCCTCCCGGGTCGGACGGCTGCCTTTAATTAGGCAGCAACAGCAACAGTGTTGTTGTTATTTGATTTATAATTTGCCCGTTTTATGGCGGTCAGGCGCCGCCGCCCGCTGGTCCCGCCTCCATACCCCCGTCGAAACCCTTACACCCCCGGAAGTGTCGCAAAGTCCGCTATGCTCCGTTCCCGCCAAGCGCCTCCGGCGTTTGGCGAGAACTGCGCCCGCTCCCTTGCGCCACTTCCCTTTCAAGGGGGAGCGGGCTCCCCCTTGAGCAACCCCCTCGTCAGAACGAACTGCACTCCGTAAATCCCGCCCTGCGGGCAGGCTTTACACCGTTTCGTTTGTTCTTTCTCTCCCCACAAAATCTTCGATTTTGCGGGGGCCCCGAGAAGCGGGGGGACGAGGGACGGGGGATGGGAACGGGGGACTTGCGTGGGGTCTTGGCTCTTTGAGTGTTTGCAGGTGGACACTGGTTTAGTATAGCATGGTTTCCTATAAGCGTGTGTTACGGTTTTGTGACATTTGGAGCGGGGGCCCTTGGGAGGCCCGCTCCTTTTCCTTTTCAGGTCTTGACGAACTTGACTAAGAGCTGGGATGGGGTCAGTTTGGCCAGAAGACGGTAGAATTTATACAGGAGCTTGGGGGTGTAGATCGTGCGGCCCGCCTTGGCCGCCCGAAGGGCCCCTCCGGCTACTCTTACCTGGTCGCAGTAGGGCAGGAATTCGAAGGTGCTGGAGCGGCCTGTGATGCCCGCCAAGGGCAAAAACTCCGTATCCATGGGACCGGGACACACCGCCGTGACGCTCACCTTGCGGCGGCGGAGCTCCTCGTTCAGGCCCACGGTAAAATGGGAGACGTAGGCCTTGGTGGAGGAATAGACCGTCATCCGGGGATTGGGGCAGAAAGAGGCGATGGAGGACACATTTAAAATATGGCTTCCCTCGGGCATATAGGGCAAAACGAGGTTGGTCACGGCGGTCAGGGCCCGGACGTTCAGGTCCACCATCCGGGTCTGGGAGGCGGTATCCATCTCCCCCACCCGGCCAAGATATCCGCAGCCGGCGCAATTGATCAGCAGGGAGATCTCCGGCTTCTCCTCCGCCAGCTGGTCCTTCAGGGCCACGAAGCTCATGGGGTCGCAGAGGTCCAGGGCCAGACATTTCGTGTGCTTCCCCGGCAGGCTGATGGCCAGGCTCTCCAACCGGTCCTCCCGGCGGGCAATGAGCCAATAGCACTCGATGGCGGGGAACACGTCCTCGATCTGGCGGGCCAGCTCCCGGCCCAGGCCGGAGGACGCTCCGGTGATAATGGCGGTCTTCATAGCTCCTCCTTTTCGCTCCGTTTTGGTCTCAGCGAGTCTCAGGTTCAGGGTAATCCACACCTTGGGTGTCCACTCGGATGGACTGAATCACCACCGGGGTCTTGGGCTTGTCGTCCGACATCCTCCGGGGAACCCGGGAAATGGCGATGGCGTCGTCCACCCCCTCGACCACCTGTCCGAAGGCGGCGTAGTCCCCGTCCAGGTGCTCCGCCGGGGCCACCATGACGAAGAACTGGCTTCCCGCAGAGTCCGGGATCATGGTCCGGGCCATGGACAGCACGCCGGTAGTGTGCTTCAAATCGTTCTGGGCAAAGCCGTTGGAGGCGAACTCTCCCTTGATTTCATAACCGGGGCCCCCCATGCCGGTGCCGTCGGGGCAGCCGCCCTGGATCATGAAGCCGGGAATCACCCGGTGAAAGGTCAGTCCGTCGTAAAAGCCCTTATTCGCCAGGGAGATAAAGTTGTTCACCGTGTTGGGGGCCTTGTCCGGGTAGAGCTCGGCGGTCATTTTTTTGCCGTCCGCCATTAAAATGGTGGCGATGGGATTGGTAGACATAGCAGTTCGTTCCCTTCTATACTTTCATGAACTATCTTAGCAACTTATCGGGCTTTCATAGCCCGGTCGATTTCCCGTTTGGCGTCCCGCTGGGCGGCGGAGGCCCGCTTGTCGTAATTCTTTTTGCCCTTGCACAGGCCCACTTCCACCTTGACCCGGGAGTCCTTGAAGTACACGGACAGGGGGACCAGGGTGTAACCGTCCTGCTTTACCAGGGCGTGGAGCTTGCGGATTTCCCGCTTGTGCATCAGCAGGCGGCGAGGCCGGACAGGATCTTTATTGAAAATATTTCCCTTCTCATAGGGGGAGATATGCATCCCGTGGACAAAGAGCTCCCCGTCCTTCACGGAGCAATAGGAGTCCTTCAAATTCAGCGTCCCGGCCCGGACGGACTTGACCTCCGTGCCGGCCAGCTCGATGCCCGCCTCGTATTTTTCCTCCACGTAATAGTCGTGGTGGGCCTTCCGGTTTTGGGCGGCGATCTTCACGCCCTTCTTTTCCATCGCGGTCACCTCCCTGGAAATCATGCCCGGTTTTTCCGACGTTTAGTATACCATGGTTTTTTCCTCCAGGCAAGGGGAGAATCGGGAAGCCACCCGCAAAAATGCGCCCCGGCGTATTGAACGGCGCAGAGGCCTGTGGTAGAATCAGGACGAATCAAACCGCAAGGGGGCATTGGAATGCGTCAGGACAAGCTGGAATTATATAAGGGTATGCTGACCTCGGGGGAGCTGTACGACTACTCCGACGAGGAACTGATTTCCTATCAGCACGAGCTGGTAGAGCGGCTCAATCAATTCAACAAAACACCCGAGACGCCGGAAGGTCTCCGGGAACGGGAGGCAATCCTGCGGGAAGCCCTGGGCACATACGGAGAGGGTCTTTGTATCATCCCGCCGGTCTACGCCAACTGGGGTCTGAAAAACGTCCACGTGGGGAAAAACGTATTTTTCAACTTCAACGTCTGTTTCGTGGACGACGCGGACATTACCTTCGGCGACGACTGCCTGGTGGGGCCGGGCTGCCACCTTATCACCGCCCAGCACCCCGTGTCTCCCAGGCTCCGGAAAAACCAGCTGCAGTACAACAAGCCCATCCATATTGGGAACAATGTGTGGCTGGGGGCCGGGGCGATGATCCTCCCCGGCGTGACCATTGGGGACAACTCCATCATAGCGGCGGGAAGCGTCGTCACCCGGGACGTGGAGGCCAATGTCATTGTGGCCGGTTCCCCGGCCAGGGTGCTGCGGCGCATCACGGAGGAGGACGACCGGTTCTATGACAAGACCAAATCCGTACCGGAAGAGCTGAGAAGAAAATACCTGGACGGCTGACAGCCGAAGGAACGCGGCCCCGGCGAAAGCCGGGGCCGCTGAGCGCTTCATGAGGCTGTGCCTTTTATCCGCTTACGCCGCGGGGAGGATCAGGACCTGGCCGATCTGGATAGCGGCGGGGTCCTTGACGGTGGACTGGTTGGCGGCGTAGATGACGCCCCACTTGGTCCCCGTCCCATAGGTCTTCTGGGCGATGCTCCACAGGCAGTCCCCGGCCTTGACGATGTAGGTCCCCTCGGCCACGGCGGGAACGGGCTCCGGCGCGGGAGCGGGCTCCGGCTCAGGGGCCGGGGCGGGCTCGGGAGCGGGGGCGGGCTCCGGTTCAGGCGCGGGCGCGGGAGTGGGCTCCTCGGCGGGTTCCTCGTCCTCCAGCGGGGGCAGGACGCCCTGGGCCCGCAGGGCGGGGCCGTTCAGAGAGGCGATGTTGGGGGTACGGCAGTCCTCGGAAGTGGGGATGGCGATCTCGCCGGAGCGGACCTTCTCATAGATCAGGTCCTTCTGGGGATCATCCAGGTCCGCGCCCACAATCTTCCAGTTATTGTCCACCTCGGGCATCAGGGGGCCGTCCAGGGACTCTACGTACTCGGTGATCATATCCCGAACCGCGCCGCCCTCGTACACCACGTCCGCCTCGTTGATGAGGCCCGCAGAGACCAGGCCGCCGTAACGGTAGTTATTCAGGGCCAGGATCATGGTCTCGTCGTCCTTCATGGGATGGCCTTTATAGACCACGTTCTGGATTCGGGATCCAGCGGGCTTGGAGATGTCGATCTCATAGTCCAGGCCCGCGAACATGTCGTAATTGTACAGCCGGATATTGGGGTTGAAGCTAATGGTCACGTCTCCGGGCTGGTACTGGTTGAAGAAGTTTCCGGCCTTCTCCTCCATGATGGCCTTCATCTGTTTTCCGGTGACCTTGACCCCGTAGAGGGTGTTATCATATTTGTAGATCTTCACGCTGTCCCGGTGCAGGAAGGGTCCCGCCTGGAGGTTGCTGGTGGCGTCAAACAGGGCCGCCAGGGACACGTCGGCCCCCGCCCGCTCCATCTGGACCTTGTTGACCAGGTCGGTGACGGCGTCGTCCTCCAGGACGGCGCTGGGGATGCCGGGGAGGAACTCCAGGGGATCGATGAAGGTCTTGCCCACGGTGCCGACCTCCCGGGAGGCCAGCTCCAGGTTCTTTTCATGGAGGCCCTTGAACTCCGCCAGGAAGTCCGGGTCGGGCGTGACTTCGGCGCAGTCGATGAGCTTGCCCTCCGCCTTGTCCACGGCCCAGCCGTCGCCGTCGGCCTTCAGGGTCAAGGTGACCTTGCTGACAAATTCTCCGTTGCTGCCGGGCTCCAGGACGGGGATGCCCCCGATGGTCTCCTCCACCTTGGCGTGGGCGTGACCGATGAACAGGGCGTCCATCCGGTCTCCGTACTCCTCGGCCACTTCCTTCATGCCGGCGCAGCCATATTCGCCATCCAGGCCGTAGTGGACGGAGCCCACGATAACGTCGGCCTTGCCCTCCAGCTCGTCCAGGATTTTGCCGATTTCCTCCTTGGGCTCGGTGATCTTCATGTTGTCATAGTGGCCCGGGTCGGACTTCTCCCACTGGGGGATGTGGGGGGCGTCCACGCCGAAGACCGCCACCTTGACGCCGTCCACCTCGAAGATCTTGTAGGCGTCGATCCAGCGGGATCCGTCGGCCTTGTAGAAGTTGCCGCCCAGGGTCGCGCCCTCGAACTCCTCGATCTCCTTGGTGGTGTACTTGAAGTCGAAGTTGAACTCGTGGTTGCCCAGGGTCCAGGCGTCATATTTCAGGTAGTTCATGGCCTGGATCATGGGATGGGGGGTCTCCCCCAGGAACTCCTGGATGTAGTTGGCCTGGGTGGTGTCGCCGGTGTCCAGCAGAAGCAGGTCCGGGTCCGCCTCCCGCTCCGCCTTGATGATGGCGGCGGCATGGGCCATGCTGGTTTTGTTTTCCTTGTTGGAGGCATAGTCAAAGGGATTGACCATGCCGTGCAGGTCGCTGGTTTGGAGAATGGTGACGGTTTTTCCGCCCTCCTCCGCCGCCAGGGCGGGGACGGACAGCCCCGCCAGCATGGCCAGGACCAGCGCCAGCGCCAGGAACTGCTTGCGCGCGGTGTTTCGCATAAAAATGACCTCCCGTTCTTTCTTTTCCTCTTTGTGGAAACTATGTGTTTTTATTATACGACGCCTTCTTCCAAAAAGCAATCGTTTTTGTGAAAATTAACCATTGACTTTATCCCTTTAAAGCTGTATAGTACAAAAGCGTCAAAGGAATACTTTGCGATGGAAGGCGGTCCCGCCTGCGGACGGGCCGCTTTTTATCATGAACCCGGCAAAACCGCGCACACTATAAGAACATAAGGAGATTGGAAACCATGAAGAAGAAACTGCTTGCGCTCGTTCTGACTCTGGCCATGGCCCTGAGCCTGGCCGCCTGCGGCGGCTCCAGCGAGTCCTACAAAATCGGTATCTGCCAGCTGGCCCCCCACCCGGCTCTGGACGCCGCCACCCAGGGCTTTACCGACGCGCTGAACGCCCTGCTTCCCGGACAGGTGGATCTGGATCCCCAGAACGCCGCCGGTGACACCCCCACCTGCGCCACCATTATCAACGGCTTTGTCTCCGGAGGGGTGGACCTGATCATGGCCAACGCCACTGCTCCCCTCCAGGCCGCCGCCTCCGCCACCGCCGACATTCCGGTGCTGGGCACCTCTATCACCGAGTACGGCGTGGCCCTGGGCATTGAGAACTTCTCCGGCACCGTGGGCA
>CAMXKT010000098.1 GCA_947244595.1 uncultured Oscillibacter sp.
GCCAACGCCGACGTGGAGGGCCGGGGTCTGAAAAATACCGGAGGCTATATCTTCTACGACGGGAACAACAGCCTCTGGCTGGACCCCGCCAAGCCCGGGGCCCGGGAGTATGTCTGCGCCCTGGCGAAGGAGATCGCAGAGCTGGGCTTCGACGAGCTGCTGCTGACGGATTTCAGCTATCCCACCGTGGGTAAGATCAACAAAATCAATTACAACACCGAGGTTCCTTTGACCAATAACCTGGATCTGCTCTTGAGCGACCTGAAAGCGGCCCTGGAGCCCTACGACATTCTTCTGTCCGTGGAGGTCCCGGAGGCGGTCATCGAGGAGGGGCCGGACCCGGTAGCCGGGCTGGACTTGAGCCGCCTGGTGAGCCGCGTGGACCGCATCTATGCCGTCACCACACCGGAGAAGGTGGAGACCCTCTCCAATCTGGTGTCCCAGGCGGCGGGACCGGACGGGAAGACGGAGTTCGTCCCGGAACTGGCGGCGGACAGTCCCGCTCTGACGGGCAGCCGCTTGATCCTGGCGGAGTGACCCTGTTAAGAGAGAAAACAGCTCCCGGAGGGAAACCCCCTCCGGGAGTTTTTGGCTTAGAGAAAGAGACGGAGGAGGGCGGGCCATGAGGCGGCTGGCGGTATTTGCCGGGGGCTTTTCCCTGGGCGTGTTCCTGTACAGCTTTCCGCTTCGGATCCAGCCTTGGAACGGTCTGCCCTTGGCGGCGGCCGGGGCGGCTCTGGCTCTGGGAATTCTGTCCCTGCTCCTGCCCTGGGAGTGGCGGCGGCGGTGCGTGGTGCTCTTCGCCGCGTTGTCTCTGGGCCTTGGCTGGGGCTGGCTCTATGCCCGTCAGGTACAAGATCCCGCCCGGGCTTTGTCGGAGCGGAGGTCGGCCTTTACCGCCACCCTCTGCGGCTACGCGTCGGAGACGGATTTCGGGGCGCGGGCAGAGGTGCGGTTGGAGGACATCCCCGGCAAGGCTGCGCTTTACGCCGGTCGGGAGCTGTTGGACCTGGTTCCCGGCCAGACTGTTTCGGGACAGGCCCTCTTCCGGGACGCCGCCCATATTCGGGACGAGGACGTCACCGCCTTCACCTCCAAGGGCGTTTTCCTCCTGGCCTATGCCCGGGGAGAGCTGGAAATTGGAGAGGGGACCCGGAACAGTCCCCGCTGGATCCCCGCCCGGATGGCCCGGGCCATGAAGGAGCGGATCCAGATCCTTTTCTCTGGAGACGCCGCCGGGTTTCTGACGGCTATTTTGACCGGAGACCGGGGCGAGGTTTCGGAGGAGGCTTACGCGGCCCTTACCGAGGCGGGGCTGAGCCACATCCTAGCAGTGTCCGGGATGCACTGCGGTTTTCTCATGGCCCTGGCGGGCTTCCTGCTGCCAAGCCGGAAGCTCCAGGCCCTGCTGGGCGTCCCGCTGCTGGCGTTTTACGCCGCCCTCACCGGCGGAAGCCCCTCGGTGCTCCGGGCCTGTATCATGCTGTCTCTGCCCCTGCTGGCCATCCTGGTCCGCCGGGAGAGCGACGGACCTACGTCCCTGCTGACGGCCCTGTTTTTGATCCTGCTGGCGAATCCCTTTGCCGCCGCCTCCGCCGGTCTGCAATTGTCCTTCGCCGCCATGGCGGGCATCCTCTGGCTGACGCCGAAGCTCTACAAGGGACTGACGGGGGAGAAGAAGCGGGGTGAGATTTGGGATAAGGCGTTCTGCTTTTTGGCCGCCGCCTTCTCCGCCTCCATGGGGGCCATGGCGTTCACCATGCCGCTGATCGCCTATTACTTCGGCGAGTTGGTGCTGATCGCTCCCTTGAGCAGCGCTCTTTGCCTCTGGGCGGGGACCTGGGCGTTTACCTTTGGCCTGCTGTCGGTGTTCGTCAGCTTTTTCTACCCGCCCCTGGGAGCGCTGCTGGCGCTCCCGGCCCGGCTGGCGGCAGAGTATATGCTCTTTGCCGCCGGACTCCTCTCGAGGATCCCCTGTCACGCGGTCTACACCGCCAACCCATATTTGAAGTACTGGATAGCCTACGCCTACCTTCTCTTCGCCGCCGCGTACCTGGCCAAAAAGGCGGGACGGCGAAAGTATGTCCTGGCCTCCGTCCTGGCGGCGCTGACGCTGGCCCTGACTGTCCGGCTGGGAGAGGCCCGGTATAGCGGCGATTTGGACACCCTGGTTCTGGACGTGGGCCAGGGGCAGAGCGTGGTGCTGGCCTCCAATGGAACGTTCGCCCTGGTGGACTGCGGCAGCGCCAACCGTTGGAAGGCTCCCGGCGAGACCGCCGCCCGGCAGCTGGCCGCCATGGGCTGCGGGCGCCTGGATTATCTGCTGCTGACCCATTACGACAAGGATCACGTCTGCGGCGTGACGGGCCTTCTGGCCCGGCTCCCGGTGGATACGCTGCTGGTCCCGGAGGGAGAGGACGACGCGGGGTCTCAAAGCCTGGTCCTTTCCGCCGCGGAAGAGCACGGGGTAAACATCCGGTTCATTACGTCGCGGGAGCGCCTGGAGCTTGGACGGGGAACGCTGACCGTTTACCCGCCTCTGGGAGACGCCGGGGACAATGAGCGGGGCCTGACCGTCCTGGCCTCGGCCGGGGAAAACGATTTCCTTATCACCGGCGACATGGACGCCGCCACGGAGGAAAAGCTGCTGGAGACTTACAGCCTGCCGGATATTGAAGCGCTGATGGCGGGACACCACGGCTCCAAGTACGCCACGTCCCAGGCGCTGCTGAACGCCCTGGAGCCGGAGACTGTCTGCATCAGCGTGGGGTCCAACTCCTATGGACACCCCGCCGAAGAGACCTTGCTCCGCATAGCCCGGCAGGGCTGTGAGCTCTATCGGACGGACCTGCACGGGACCATCCATCTCGCCTGGAATCAGGAGGACAGCCATGGCTGACAAGAAGAAAGCCCCCCGGAAGGGGGCGCAAAAATTGAAGGAGGACCTGGCCGCCGGGACCATAGGTTCCGCCTACGTCTTCTACGGAGAGGAGAGCTACCTCCGGGAGTACTACCTTGGGGAGCTGCGGAAAAAGCTGGTCCCCCCGGGCTTTGAGACCTTCAACTACCACGCCCTGGAGGGAAAGGACCTGACGGCCCAGCAGCTGGCGGAGACGGTAGAGGCCATGCCCATGATGGCGGAGCGGACCTTGGCGGTGGTGACGGACTGGGATCTCTTCAAGCTGGGGGAGGACCAGCGGAAGAAGCTCATCGCCCTGCTGGAGGATCTGCCGCCTTACTGCTGTGTCGTCTTCGTCTACGACACCCTGGAGTACAAGCCCAACCGGACCATGAAAAAGCTCTGCAAGGCCCTGGAGACCTACGTAGAGGCGGTGGAGTTCCCGGCGGCCTCCAGCGCGGACCTGATCCCGTGGATTTCCAGGCGCTTCAAGGCCCTGGGGAAGGAGATCGACCGGACGGCGGCGGAGTACCTGGTCTTTACCTGCGGCGGGCTGATGACGGGCCTGGTGCCGGAGATCGAGAAGATCGCCGCCTACGCCAAGGGCAAAACCGTCACCCAGGCGGACATCGACGCCGTGGCGGACCCGGTGCTGTCGTCGGAGGTCTTCAAGCTGTCCGACGCGGTGCTCCAGGGACATTACGACCAGGCGGCCTCCATTCTGGGGGACCTTTTGAAGATGCAGACGGAGCCCATCATGATTCTGGCGGCCCTGGGGAGCCAGCTCCGGCGCATCTGGACGGCCCGGCTGGCCCTGGACGCCGGACGGGACCGCTATTGGCTGATGGAGCTCTGGGGCATGAAGTCCGACTACCCCGCCAAGCTGCTGCTGAGCGCCGCCCGGCGGACTACGGCGGAGTGGTGCGCCCAGGCGGTGCGCCGGTGCCAGGAGCTGGACCGCCGGATGAAGAGCGAGCGGGGCGTGGACAGCGCCGGAGAACTGAAGCTGCTGCTGGTTCAGCTGGCGGCGGAGAGGGGCTGAGCCTATGGAACGCATCCGGGAAGTCATTGTAGTAGAGGGCCGCTACGACAAAAACACCGTCTCCCAGGTGGTGGACGCCACGGTGGTCACCCTGGGGGGCTTCGCCGTGTTCAACGACAAGGAGAAGCTGGCCTTCCTCCGCCGCCTGGCGGAGAAACGGGGTCTCATCGTCCTGACGGACAGCGACGGGGCGGGCTTCCTCCTGCGGAACTATCTGAAAGGTGCCCTGCCCAAGGACAAAGTGAAACAGGCCTACATCCCCGATGTAAAGGGCAAGGAGCGCCGGAAACGGAAGGGCGGCAAGGAAGGCAAACTGGGTGTGGAAGGCATGTCCCCCGCCGTGCTGCTGGAGGCCCTGCGCCGCTGCGGGGCCACCTTCGAGGATGAGACCCCGCCGGAGCGGCGGGAGGCCATTACCAAGGCGGACCTCTACGCCCTGGGCCTCAGCGGCGGGGAGGGCAGCGCGGAGAGACGCCGCCTCCTGCTCAAACGCCTGAACCTTCCTGAGCACCTTACGGCCAACGGCATGCTGGAGGCGCTGAACCTTCTGTTCGGACGGGAGGAACTGGAAGCGCTGCTGGCGGAAGAAGGGAACTTCGACAAGATCTGACAGGCTTTACAGGACGGCTGTGGTATGCTGGGGTCAGAAAATGCCCGCAGCTTCCGGAGGAGGCGCGGGCCGACAAGGAGGAAGCGGTTTGCGTAAGCTGCTGGTAGGAGAGGTCCCCTGCCTGTCGTCACAGGCGCGTTATTACCTGCTGGAGGAGAACGTGGAAGGGTTTGGGCCCTCCTACGGCGTCCGGGTTGAGCTGGAGAAAGAGGAGGCGTCGGTGACGGATCTCAGTCCCTCCCGGCAGAGGGTTCAAGATCTGGCGGAGGCGCTGGCCCGGGGCGCGGTGACGCCGGTGGGCCTGCGGGATGTGGTGGATGACTGGCTGCTGGAATAAAGGGGTAACATTTACAAATTCTTCATAACTTTTGAAGGAAACCCTCTTTACAAATGAGGGCGGCTGTACTATGATAATCACTGTTAGCACTCCTGGTATTTGAGTGCTAACAGTGATTACGTTTTTTCAAATTTTTATATTTTAAGGAGGAACCCGATATGAAACTCACCCCGCTTGCAGACCGCGTCATCCTGAAAATGGTGGAGACCGAGGAGACCACCAAGGGCGGCATCATCCTCACCGGCTCCGCCAAGGAGAAGCCCTCCGTGGCCGAAGTCATCTCCGTGGGCCCCGGCGGCACCGTGGACGGCAAGGAAGTCACCATGACCGTGAAGCCCGGAGACAAGGTCATTACCAGCCAGTACGCTGGAACCAAGGTGAAGCTGGAGGACGTGGAATACACCGTGGTCCGCCAGGGCGACATCCTCGCCATTGTCGAGTAATTAAAGAGGGGACTTCGTCCCCCCTTTAGATTCCCCCCACCAGTCTGCGGACTGGTGAGCGCGCCCAAGGCGCGCGAGTTGAGGAATTTTCGTGACGCGCATGTCGTCGCGAAAAAAATTCAAATTTATTTCTCCGTTTGAGCGGAGAAACCAGGGGGATTCCCCCTGGACCCCCGGCGAAACAAACGGCGCTTCGCTGGTTTGTTTCGCGGTGCTACTGTAAATTTTTCTTTGAAATAGGAGGAACTGCTGTTATGTCCAAACTCATCAAGCGCGGCGAGGAAGCCCGCAAGGCCCTGGAAACCGGCGTGAACACCCTGGCCGATACCGTCAAAATTACCCTGGGTCCCAAGGGCCGGAACGTGGTCCTGGATAAGAAATACGGCGCGCCCCTGATCACCAACGACGGCGTGACTATCGCCAAGGAAATCGAACTGGACGACCCCTTTGAGAACATGGGCGCCCAGCTGGTGAAGGAAGTCTCCACCAAGACCAACGATGTGGCCGGCGACGGAACCACCACCGCCACCCTGCTGGCCCAGGCCATGATCGGCGAGGGCTTGAAGAATCTGGCCGCCGGGGCCAATCCCATTGTGGTCAAGAAGGGCATGGCGAAAGCCGTGGAGGCCGCCGTGGCCGAGGTCAAGAAGCAGGCCAAGACCGTGGACGGCTCCAAGGACATCGCCCGGGTGGGCGCGGTCTCCTCCGGCGACGAGGA
>CAMXKT010000099.1 GCA_947244595.1 uncultured Oscillibacter sp.
AGAAGATATAGCCTCCGGTATTTTTCAGACCCCGGCCCTCCACGTCGGCGTTGGCGGCCTTGAAATCCTGGAGGCAGGCCACGCTGGCGATGGTGTGCAGCCCCTCCTGTGCCGTGACGGCGGCCAGAGCGGCAGCGGTGTCCAGCTCCGTTTCCACCGCGCCGGAAACGGCATTGGCCGCGTTGAAATAGAGCGTCCCGTTGGCGGTCTTCAGGCGGACGGCCACGGCGTTGGCCCCCGCGGGCTTCTCCGCCTCCTGCCACAGAGCCTGGGTCAGCGCCTGGGCCGGGAGGGAAAAGGATACCGTCTCCTCAGGCTCGGGCTCCTCCGGCTCCTGGACCACCACGTCCACGCTGGGTTGATTCTCCGGGTCCTCGCCCTTCCCGTCCGGCGGGGGCTCCTTCTCCTCCGTCTGCCAGGGCAGACGAATCTGACGGCTGCCGTCGGCGCCGTAGACCAGGAACTGCTGCAAATAGATGACGCTGGCGGCCACCGCGATCACCAGCACCAGCAGAATCGCCAGTAAAATTTTCCATCTGGGCCCCCGGCCCCGGTAGCTGCTGTAGCCCTTGGTTCCCGCCATGCGCGTCACCTCTTTTCAGGAGCGGCGCTCCCGTGTTTTCATCTCTCGCGGGAAGCTCAGCCCTCCAGGGCCATCATCTTCTCCACCCGGCGGGCGTGGCGGCCCCCCTCGAATTCGGTGGAGAGGAACACCTCCACCATCCGCTCGGCCATGTTGGGGCCCGTGAAGCCCGCGCCGATGGCCATCATGTTGGCGTCGTTGTGCCGGCGGGTCATCTCCGCCTGGAGGCAGTCGGCACAGTGGGCGCAGCGGATGCCCTTCACTTTATTGGCGGCAATGGAGATTCCGATCCCGGTGGTGCAGATCACGATGCCCCGGTCGCAGGTTCCCGCCGCCACGGCCTTGGCGGCGGCGGCGCCGAAGTCGGGATAGTCGCAGCTCTCCTTGGAGAAGCAGCCGAAGTCCTCCACCTCGTGGCCCAGGCGCTCCAGGACCTTAATGACATGCTGTTTCAAATCATAGCCGCCGTGGTCGCAGCCCAAAGCGATCTTCATGGTAGTATTCCCCCGTATGTTCAAATTTTGTGGCTTACATTGTACCCCAAATTCCGCAAAAAATCAAGTTGATTTTCGGGCGCGAATTTGTCCTTTTCCGCTACAGACTGTGCCAGACGGGCTTTCGCCCCTCAAACGTGCAGAAACGTTTGAAGCCGCACTCCCGCAGAAGCGCCTGACGCTCCCGCACCGCCCGGCCTACGAAGTCCGGCGTGTGGGCGTCGGTGCCCAGGGTGACGACTTCGCCCCCCAGGCGGCGGTACATCTCCAGCCACTTTTTATCCGGCAGGGGCGTGTTGCCCCGGTTGGTGTTCACCTCGATGCCCCGGCCCTTCTCAATGAGGATGCGGAAAATCTCCTCCACCTCCGCCTCGTAGCCGTCGAAGCTCATGTGGAAGCCCTGGTTCTCGTTGAGGTAGCGCAGGGGCAGGGTCAGGTGCCCCAGCACGTCGAAGCCGCCCCACTCCGCGTTCCGCCGCACCAGCTCCAGGTAATCCCGGATGCCCCGGCGGGCCTCCGCCTCGTCCTTGGGGTGGAAGAAATAGAGGTCGATCTTATCGAAGGCGTCCGACAGAATGTGGGTGGACCCGATGATAAAGTCCAGGGGCGGGGCCTCCGACAGCAGAGCCTCCGTCCGGGGCAGGTCCAAACAGGCCTCCCCCAGCTCGATCCCCAGGCGCAGCTTGATCCGGTCTCCCAGGGCTTCCCGGGCCTCTCGGAACTCCCGGGCCAGGGCCTCCCAGTCATAAAACAGGATGGGTTCCCGACCGTTCCAGGCCACGGGTTCCACGTGGTCGGTGAAGCAGATCTCGTCCAGGCCCGCCTGGACCGCCGCCTCCGCCATCTCTGTCATGGAGCAGGAGGCGTCGGGAGAGATGCGGGAGTGAACATGGTAGTCAGCCAGATACATAGGGCGGTTCACCTCTTTTTCTTTCCCTTGCCGAAGAAGCCCTTCCGTTCCTCGTAGTTCTCGTCTCCCATGGTCTCGGCGAATTTCCGCAGGGCCTCCTTCTGCTCCTTGTTCAGGTTCCGGGGGGTCTCAATGTAGACGGTGACGTACTGGTCCCCCCGGCCCCGGCCGTTGATGGAGGGGATGCCCTTGCCCTTGAGGCGGAAAGTGGAGCCGCTCTGGGTGCCCTCAGGCAGGTCGTATTTCACCTTGCCGTCAATGGTGGGGATCTCCAGCTCCGCCCCCAGGACCGCCTGCGCGAAGGTGATGGGCGCTTCGCACAGGACAGAGGTGCCCTCCCGGCGGAAGAGCTCGTGGGGCCGGACGGTGATGGTGATCAGCAGGTCTCCGGCGGGGCCGCCGTTTTTCCCGGCGCTGCCCTGGCCCCGGATGGAGATGGTCTGACCGTTGTCGATGCCCGCCGGGATGCTGGCCTGAATGGTCTTGCGCCGGCGGACCGCGCCCACCCCCCGGCACTCCTTGCAGGGCTGGTGGATAATCTTCCCCTTGCCGCCGCAGCGGGAACAGGGGGAAGAGGTGGCGAAGACCCCCATAGGCGTCTGCCGCCGGACCTGGACCGTTCCGGTGCCATGGCAGTCCGGGCAGATCTCCGGGGTCGTGCCCTCGGCGCAGCCGCTGCCCTGACACACGGTACAGGGCTCCAGCCGCTCCACGGTGACGGCCTTCTCACAGCCGAAAGCGGCCTCCTCAAAGCTGAGGATCAGCGACATGCGGATACTCTCTCCCCGCTGGGGGGCGTTGGGATTCGTCCGCCGCCCGCCGCCGAAGCCTCCTCCAAAGAAGCTGCCGAAAATATCTCCCAAGTCGCCGAAGTCGAAGCCTCCGTCGAAGCCCCCGCCTCCCGCGCCGAAGTTGGGGTCCACGCCGGCGTGACCGAACTGGTCGTACCGGCTCCGCTTCTCCTTGTCCGAGAGGATCTCATAGGCCTCGTTGGCCTCCTTGAACTTCTCCTCGGCCTCTTTATTGTCCGGGTTCAGGTCCGGGTGGTACTTCCGGGCCAGCTTTTTGTAAGCCTTTTTGATCTCGTCGTCCGACGCGCCCTTGGAGACCCCCAGGACCTCATAATAGTCTCGCTTTTGCTCAGCCATATTGCCTCCTGCGAATAACGCCGTTCAATGGGGCGGGGAAACTCCCCGTCCCATTGAACAACTCAAAGGATTTATTTCTTCTGGTCGTCGTCGTCCACAACCTTATAGTCCGCGTCGTAGTACTGACCCTCCTGAGCGGCGCCGGGGTCTCCGCCGGGCTGGGCGCCCTGGGGATTGGCCTGCTGATAGAGCTTCTCGCTGACGGCGTAGAACGCCTGCTGGAGGGCCTCCGTGTCCGCCTTGATGGCGGCGGTATCCTGGCCCTTCAGGGTCTCCTTCAGCTTGTCGAGGGCCCCTTGGACCTTGCCCTTGTCGTCGGCGGGGATCTTGTCTCCCATGTCCGCCAAGGTCTTCTCGCATTGATAGACCATCTGGTCGGCCTGGTTCCGGGTCTCCACTTCCTCTTTCAGCTTCTTGTCCTGGGCGGCGTACTGCTCCGCCTCCTTGACGGCTTTTTCGATGTCCTCCTTGCTCATGTTGGAGGAGGAGGTAATGGTAATGTGCTGTTCCGTTCCCGTGCCCAGGTCCTTGGCCGAGACGTTGACGATTCCGTTGGCGTCGATGTCGAAGGTGACCTCGATCTGGGGCACTCCCCGGCGGGCCGGGGCGATGCCGTCCAGGTGGAAGCGGCCCAGGGACTTGTTGGCGGCGGCCATTTCCCGCTCGCCCTGGAGGACGTTGACCTCCACGCTGGTCTGGTTGTCGGCGGCGGTGGAGAAGACCTGGCTCTTTTTCACGGGGATGGTGGTGTTCCGGTCGATCAGCTTCGTGCAGACGCCGCCGTAGGTCTCGATGCCCAGGGACAGCGGGGTCACGTCCAGCAGCAGCAGGCCCTTTACGTCGCCGGTGAGGACGCCCGCCTGGAGCGCCGCGCCCATGGCCACGCATTCGTCGGGGTTGATGCCCTTGAAGGGATCGGAGCCGGTGAAGGACTTCACCGCGTCCTGCACGGCGGGAATGCGGCTGGAGCCGCCCACCAGCAGAACCTTGGAGAGGTCGGAGGGCTTTAGCCCTGCGTCGCTCATGGCCTGGCGCACGGGGCCCATGGTGGCGTCCACCAGATGGGCGGTGAGCTCGTTGAACTTCGCCCGGCTCAGGGTCATATCCAGATGCTTGGGGCCCGTGGCGTCGGCGGTAATATAGGGCAGGTTGATGTTGGAGGTGGTGACGCCGGAGAGCTCGATCTTGGCCTTTTCGGCGGCTTCCTTGAGCCGCTGCATGGCAACCTTATCGGTGGAGAGGTCCACGCCGTCGGAGCGCTTGAACTCAGACACCAGCCACTTCATGACGCATTCGTCGAAGTCGTCGCCGCCCAGACGGTTATTGCCCGCCGTGGCCATGACTTCGATGACGCCGTCGTCAATCTCCAGGATGGAAACGTCGAAGGTGCCGCCGCCCAGGTCGTATACCATAATCTTCTGGGTCTGTTCCTTATCCACGCCGTAGGCCAGGGCCGCCGCCGTGGGCTCGTTGATGATGCGCTTCACGTCCAGGCCCGCAATTTTTCCCGCGTCCTTGGTGGCCTGGCGCTGGGAGTCGGTGAAGTAGGCGGGGACGGTGATGACCGCCTCGGTGACCGTGCCGCCCAGATAGGCTTCCGCGTCGGCTTTCAGCTTCTGCAGGATCATGGCGCTGATCTCCTGGGGGGTGTAGTTCTTCCCGTCGATGCCCACTCTGTGGTCGGAGCCCATCTCCCGCTTAATGGAAGAGATGGTCCGGTCGGGATTTGTAATGGCCTGACGCTTGGCCACCTGACCCACCATGCGCTCGCCGGTCTTGGAGAAGGCGACGACGGAAGGGGTGGTCCGGTTTCCTTCGGCGTTGGCGATGACGACGGCTTCGCCGCCCTCCATGACGGCCACACAGGAATTCGTGGTTCCCAAATCGATACCGATTACTTTAGACATAATAAAAGCCTCCTGAACTATATGAAAATGTTATTTTGAACGCATCTTTAATTGGCCACCTGGACCACGGCGTGGCGGATCACTTTGTCTCCCAGGAGGAAGCCCGCCTGGAAAACCTGGGCCACCTGGTTTTCGCCCAAGTTCTCGTCCTCGATGTGCATGACGGCCTCATGACGCTCCGGGTCGAAGGGCTGGCCCTGGGCCTCGATCTCCGAGACGCCCAGTTTCTTCAAAAGCTCCTTGTACTGGGTGAAAATCATCTCCAGGCCCTTTTTGTGGGGATCGTCCTCCCCGCCGGGGGCCGCCGCCGCCCGCTCCAGGTTGTCGTACACCGCCAGGAATTCCCGGATGGTGTCCGCCTTGGCGTCCTGATACAGCGTCTCCTTTTCCTTGGCGGTGCGCTTGCGGTAGTTGTCGTACTCCGCCGCCAGGCGGGCGAACTGGTCCTTGGTGGTCTCTAATTGCCTGACCGCCTGTTCCATCTGCTCCACCTGCTCCTTGGTGAAGGTGATTCCCTTTTCCTTCTTCTTTTTGCCCTTGGCCGCCTTCTCGGCGCCCTCCTCCGGCTGAGGCTCGGGGACCGCGTCCGTCTCCTCCTCCAGGGGCTGCTTGTTTTCTTCCGTCATTTCAGTTCCTCCTTCGGAGGCAGTTCCTCCTGTTTTCCAAACAATCTCGTCAGCCCCTCGGCAAAGCCGGAGAGCCGGGCGGCCACCGCCGCGTAATCCATTCTTGTGGGGCCCACCACGCCGATAAGGCCCCGCATGTCGTCTCCGATGTCATAGCTGGCCACCACCACGCTGGTGTCCTTCAGCGCCTCCTTGACATTCTCCGGACCGATGAGGATCTCCATGGGCCGGCGCTCCGGCATGGGAAGTTCCTCCTTGCTGTCCGCCAGGAAGCTCATCAGCTCATGGGCCTTGTCCGCGTCCC
>CAMXKT010000100.1 GCA_947244595.1 uncultured Oscillibacter sp.
TACTTGAGGCAGCACATCAGCCGCCCGCAGGTGCCGGAAATCTTGGTGGGGTTCAGACTCAGGTTCTGGGTCTTGGCCATCTTGATGGACACGGGCATGAATCCGTCCAGGAACTGGGAGCAGCAGAAGGGCCGCCCGCAGATGCCCAGGCCCCCGATCATCTTGGCCTCGTCCCGGACGCCGATCTGCCGCAGCTCGATTCTGGCCCGGAAGACGGAGGCCAGGTCCCGGACCAGCTCCCGGAAGTCCACCCGCCCGTCGGCGGTGAAGTAGAACACGATCTTGTTGCTGTCGAAGCCCACGGAGACGCTGACCAGCTTCATTTCCAGGCCGTGATCCGCGATCTTGCCCTCGCAGATACGGAAGGCCTCCCGCTCCCGCTTCCGGTTGTACTCCACCACCCGGAAGTCGTTGTCCGTGGCCTTGCGGACGATGGCGCTGAGGGGCTTGACGATGGACTCGTCCGCCACCTCGTGGTTCCCCTGGGTGCAGGCGGCAAACTCCAGTCCCTGGGCCGTCTGAACGATGACGCTCTCCCCCGTGCGGACCTGGATGCCCTTGGGGTCGAAAAAATAGGTCTTGCTGCCGCCCCGAAAGCGGACGCTGATGACTTCAGTCAAAATATCTCCTCCAATTCAGCGGCCAGGGCCCCCAGCACATGGCCGGGGCCCACGTTGTAGCCGCACTCTCGACGGTACTTTTTCACAAGCTCCGCCCCGCGCATGATCTGCGCCTTGGTCAGGCTCCTCCCGAGCTCCTCCGCGAGCCGCCGGTCCCCGGCCTCGGCGCTCCCCCCGTAAAGGAGGACCAGCGCCTGGGCAAACAGGGCCTCGCTCCGCTCCAGCAGGGCGCTCAGGGCCTCCCGGCTGAGCTTCTTTTTCTCCAGCCGGACCGCCAGCTCCGCCACGCTCCCCCGCTTCTTTTTCAGCAGGCACCGGCACAGGGCCTCGCCATCCCCGGCCTCCTCCCCTCCGGGAGGCGCGGCGGGCTGGAGCTTCAGCTCCACACAGCGGGACCGCAGGGTCCGGAGCGCCGCCGCCGGGTTCTCGGCGCAGAAGAGGAAGGCGGCGTAGGGCGGCCCCTCCTCCACCAGCTTCAAGAGGACGTTCTGGTCCTGCTCCGTCAGCAGGGCGCAGTCCGGGAAGATATAGACCTTCCGGGCCCCCTCGTTGGGGCGGATGTAGGCGTCTTTGCGGACCTCCCGGACCACGTCCACGGCGATGAGCTTGTGGTCCGGGTCCCGAACGGTGACGACATCGGGGTGGATGTCCTCCCGGACCTTCCGGCAGGCGGGACACACGCCGCAGGGGC
This sequence comes from uncultured Oscillibacter sp., assembly GCA_947244595.1. Classification (GTDB taxonomy): domain Bacteria; phylum Bacillota; class Clostridia; order Oscillospirales; family Oscillospiraceae; genus Oscillibacter. The sequence goes on from CAMXKT010000100.1 coordinate 1,312, forward strand.
GGCTTTGCTCCGGCCCCGTACACTGAAAGGCGGAAGCGGCGAAGCGGGCCGCGGCAAGGCGGTCCCCCGGCCCGGTGAAGAGCAGGGCGTGGGACAGGGTCCCCCGTTCCGCGGCGGCGCGGAGGCGGGAGAGAACGGGGTCGGAAACTGCTGGGGCCATGGGCGGGACTCCTTTCTCCCCCGGCGGGTTGATACAGGACCAGTATAGCATAGAATCCGCAAAAAAGAAAGTGGGGATTCCGTTCCAAGTTTCGCCGGGTCGGTCAGCCGTTCTTCCGGCTCTGTTTCGCAACATACCGCCAGCTCAGGGCACAGATTCCCGCGAAGGCCGCCAAGTGCAATGCAATGTTGGGCATGGTAAAATTATAGGTGTTGGAAACCTCGCCAAACTCCAGGAGATAGCGGCAGGCCAGCCCTCCGCAGGCAAGCGCCGCCGACAGCAGCGCAATCTGCCAGAAGCGCTTTTGGGGAAACTGCGCCGCCAGAAGGGCGCCGGAAAAGAGTGCGGCCCCGACGTCGAGGTAGAGATACTCCGCCGTGATGGAAAGCAACCATTCCTTATTCAGGTTGTATATAGGGAACCCGAAACAGTTGAAGAATATAACCATGCCAAAGACCAGCCCATAGGCAACCGCCTTGTGGGATTGTACGAACCGCCGTACGCACTCCATAGTTTGCTCCTTTCCAAAATCCGGTCCCCTCATTCCACGGGCCAGAGGATGTCCCGGGCCACCGGGGTGTAGAAGAGACGCTCCACCTCCCGCCGCTCCCGGGTCTGGCCCAGAATCCACATGAGCTTGGCAGTCACGGCCTCCGTGGTCATGTCGTAGGCCTCCAGGACCCCCAATTTATTTTTCAGGGCGTGGCCCACGTGGTAGACCCCCACGTCGCTGCCCTCGTTCTCCACCTGGGTGGTGATGACCACGGTCTTCCCCGCCGCCAGGGCCTCGTCCACGCAGTGGTAGAAGCCCCCGGACTCCGGCAGGCCCCCCACGCCGAAGCTCTCGATGATGAGCCCGTCGTTCCGCTCCAGGAGGAAGTCCGCCGCCGACCGGTCCATGCCCGGCAGGAGCTTCAGCAGGGCCACCCGGGTGTCCAGCGTGTCGTAGAACATGGGCCAGGCCCCGCAGTCCTGGCGGATATAGCGGAGGAGCACCCCGTCCCGAAGGATGCCGAGATAGGGATAATTGATGCTGGAGAAGGCCTGGAAGCTCTTGGACCGTGTCTTCCTGGCCCGGGTGCCGGGGATGACCTTGCCGTCGAAGACGATGGAGACCCCCGGCAGGTCCTCCGACGCGCAGCGGACCGCGTCCATCAGATTGGTCTTGGAGTCCGTGGAGTCGAAGCCGATGGGCCGCTGGGCTCCGGTGAGGACAATGGGCTTGGGGCTTCCCTGAATGAGATAGCTCAGGGCCGCCGCCGTGTAGGCCATGGTGTCCGTGCCGTGGGTGAGGACGAAGCCGTCATACCGGCCGTAGTGTTCCCGGAGGCACCGGGCCATCTGGAGCCAGTGGCCGGGGCCGATGTTGGTGCTGTCCAGGTTCAGAAGCTGGAGGCAGTCCACGGCGCAGATATCGGAAATGCCCGGGACATGGCGCAGCAGCTGCTCCGTGGTCAGCTCCGGGGCGAGCCCGCCCTCCGTCACCTCCGAGGCGATGGTGCCGCCGGTGCCGATGAGGAGGATGCGCTTTTTGTCTTTCGTGTAGGGCATGAAGGGGACCTCCTTAAAATCAAAAATAGGGCCGCGTCACCAGATGAACTCGCCGCAGTGGGGGCAGCGGTGGGGAAGCCTGGAGACATACATCCGGTGTCTCACCCAGTTATACCCACAGCGGGGACAGTTGAGGAAAAACACCGTCTGGAAATACCCGGCCGCCATCACCAGCACCGCCGCCGCGATCCAGCCCTTCCCGGCTCCCGCCAGCAGGGGCGGGATCAGGAGGATCACGCCGGTCACATAACAGATCCACATCAGAACATAGCTCCTTTTCCAGTTCACTCCCACTGCCTCCTCTGCCGCTCTTTCGGGAATTTTTCTTCCTGATTATACCACCCTCTTCACGCCTCCGTCAAGCGAGGGCGGTGGGCGCCCTTCCGCCCAGGAAAAAAGGGAGAGCCGTCCGGCCCTCCCTTCTCTCCTGTTCACTTTGTCAGGGTCAGTTTGAAATCCGCCCCCTGGGGCTCCGCCGTCACCTGGTAGCCCAGGGACCGGGCGCAGCGGGTGACATTTTCCACCGCCACCTGGGCGTCCACCAGGACCTCCAGCCGGGCGGGTGTTTCCTTTTCCAAAACTCTCCGGGTCATGACCACCGGAATAGGGCAGGACTGCCCTCTCGCGTCCACCATCACGCTTCCTCCTTTCCCGGAAGATGGAGCAGGCTCACCGCCAGCAGCACCGCGAAGCCGATGACGACGGCGATCATGCCCGCCGACCCGACGCCGCCCACTTTATATACGCCGTCTACCGCGCTGTCGGCGTTCCCCGCCAGGCCGAAGTTATGGGCAATGGCCGCTCCCGTGACCATGCCCAGCACCGTCACGGCGGCGTCCCCGTTGCCCTCTCCCGCCAGGATGAGCTGCCGCAGGGGGCAGCCCCCCAGCAGGATGGAGCCCCAGCCCGCCAGGGCCATGCCCAGGAAGGACCAGAGGTGCTGGCTGTGGGCGATGGGCTGGGAGGTCATGGAAAGGCTGTAATTCCCCATGATGAGATTCCCCACGGTGACCGTGGCCCAGATGGCCAGGAAGCCCGCCAGCAGGGTGAAGTCCTGAATCAGGAACGCGTCTCGGAGGCCCCCCGCCATGCACAGGCGGCTCCTCTGGGCGATGAAGCCTACCGCCAGACCGGCGGCCAGGGAGATGAGCCAAAAGGCCCGCATGGACCCCGGCCCCTCCTCGGAGAATTTCAAAAGACCCGGAGCCAACAGGAGCAGGGCCAGCAGCCCCAGCATCACGGCGGGCAGAGCGAAGCCCTCCCCCATCTTCACTGGATAGGCCCGGCCCAGGGAGAAGCCCTTTTTCAGGAAGACAATCCCCGCCAGGATGCCCGCCAGGAAGCCCAGCAGGCCCGCCACGGCGGTCAGGTCCCCGCCGCCCAGGCGGATGACCATCCGCAGGGGGCAGCCCAGGAAGACCAGAGCCCCGATCATGACGAACAGACCCACCACAAAGCGGCTGGCGGGGCAGGAACCCGCCCGGGCCTTGAACTCCCGGAAGACAAAGGCCGAGAGCATGGCCCCCAGGACGATGCCGGGAATCTCCGGCCGGAGGTACTGGACCTTTCCCGCGCCGTGGAGCCCCAGGGCCCCGGCGATGTCCCTCTCGAAACAGGCGATACAGAAGCCCATGTTCTTCGGATTTCCGGCGGCAGTCAAGATCAGCGCCGCCGCGCCCACCACGACACCGGCCAGGATGATCAGGCCGTAGCGGCGGACAAAAGTGTTCTCTCTCATACGGTTCCTCCTCTGTTTGCTATTCTCTCTTTAGAATAACGGTGCGCGAAAAAACGCTCAGAGCGTCAGCTCGTGGAAGCCCGCGGCCTCAATCCCCACCACCCGGAAGCGGCGTTCCAGGGTCTCCCGCAGCTCCGGCGGGGCGGACCAGGCCAGCCCGCAGTCGGAGGTGACGCTCCGGGGGACGGAGATCAGCTTTCCCTCCAGCCCCTCCCGGCGGCAAAGGCGCTCCGCCGCCATGGCTCCGGCGGTGGTATAAAAGGACACGATACAGCGAAGACCGCGGCTGCGCATGGCGGCTCCTCCTCTTTCGTTATTCTTTTAAAAATATAACACATTTTTCCTTGTCTTGCAATCCCCCTTCTTTGAAAAAAGGTCGACCTATTTTGCTTTTTACGTTTTCACGAAATATACCCGCCTATTTTGTAGCAATTGACAGGCCGTCCCAGCCACAGCGCATAATCTGCGGCCCTTTGGAAATCCTTTTCCAGGTGAGGCGCGCCAACTGTTCCAGCCAATTTGGAAAAGAGATACTTTATTATCAAAAATTCACAACGGCCCCGGTTAATTGTTGTTTGAAATGATGATTGCCAAAAACTTCACGTTGTGATACCATTACTGATGGAAAAGACCCAAACAAATCGTTTGCGCAATCGTTTATATGGCATTCCGGTACAAATTGTACCCAAAATTCGAAAGGAGTTCCTGTATTATGAAAGCGAAAATCGGTATCAATGGTTTTGGCCGCATCGGCCGCATCGTGTTCCGCGCCGCCCTGAAGCGCGACGACGTGGAGGTTGTCGCCCTGAACGACCCCTTCATGAGCCCCGAGTATATGGCTTATATGCTGAAGTATGACAGCGTGCACGGCAAATTCCCCGGCGAGGTCACCTTCGGCGCCGACTGCCTGATCGTGGACGGCAAGGAGTTCAAGGTCTTCACCGCCAAGGAAGTCGGCGACATCCCCTGGGCTTCCGTGGGCGCCGAGTATATCTGCGAGTGCACCGGCCAGCACCTGAGCAAGGACAAGTGCGAAGGCCACATCAAAGCCGGAGCCAAGCACGTCATCATGGGCGCCCCCTCCAAGGACGACACCCCGATGTTCGTCATGGGCGTGAACAACTCCAAATACACCTCCGACATGACCTATGTCTCCAACGCCTCCTGCACCACCAACTGCCTGGCCCCCATCGCCAAGGT
>CAMXKT010000101.1 GCA_947244595.1 uncultured Oscillibacter sp.
TCTCGTCCACGAAGAGGACGAAGTCGTCGGGGAAGAAGTCCAGCAGCGTCATGGGCGCGGAGCCCTGAGGACGCTCGGAAATAATGCGGGAGTAATTCTCGATGCCGGAGCAATAGCCCAGCTCCGCCATCATCTCCATGTCGTACTCCGTCCGCTGGCGGATGCGCTGGGCCTCCACCAGCTGGTTATTGTCCGTGAAGACCCGGACCTGCTCCTCCAGCTCCTTTCGGATTTCCCCAATGGCCCGGTCCATTTTGTCCTTGGTGGTGACATAGTGGCTGGCGGGATAAATGGCGATGTGGTTCAGCACCCGGTTCACGGAGCCGGTAACGGGGTTGAACTCGCTGACCCGGTCGATCTCATCCCCGAAGAACTCCACCCGGATGGCCTTGTCCTTGTAATAGGCGGGGTAAATCTCCACCGTGTCCCCCCGGACCCGAAACATGTTCCGTTCGAAGGCGACGTCGTTTCGCTCGTATCGAATCTCCACCAGCCGCCGCAGCAGCTCGTCCCGGTCCCACTCCGCCCCCGCCCGGAGGGAGACCACCATCTTGGCGAAGTCGTCCGGCTCCCCCAGGCCGTAGATGCAGGAGACGGAGGAGACCACGATGACGTCCCGCCGCTCCAGCAGGGCGCAGGTGGCGGAGAGGCGGAGGCGGTCAATCTCGTCGTTGGTGGAGGCGTCCTTGGCGATATAGGTATCCGTGTGGGGGATATAGGCCTCCGGCTGGTAGTAGTCGTAGTAGCTGACAAAGTACTCCACGGCGTTGTTGGGAAAGAATTCCTTGAACTCCGCGCAGAGCTGGGCGGCCAGGGTCTTGTTATGGGCCAGAACCAGGGTGGGCCGCTGGACGGCCTCGATGACCTTGGCCATGGTGAAGGTCTTGCCGGAGCCGGTGACGCCCAGGAGAACCTGCTCCTTTAGCCCGCTTTCAATGCCCGCCGCCAAGGCGGCAATGGCCTCCGGCTGGTCGCCGGAGGGCTGGTATTCGGAAATGACTTGGAATTTCGGCATGGAAACCTCCTGTCGGCGGAATCTGAACGCCCAGATAAAAGAATCTTACCACAAGCCGGCCGGAATTGCAACGTTTGTTCGATATATTTTTAAGGCGGTAAGAGCCGTCCCCCGCCGCTGAGAAATCCGGACTCGGAAAAGGAGATAAAATCGTGGTCCGCCACGATGATGTGGTCCTCCAGGCGCACGTCGACCGTGGCCAGAGCCTCCCGCACCCGGAGGGTGGCCGCCTGATCCTCCTTGGAGGGCAGGGCCACGCCGCTGGGGTGGTTGTGGGCCAGAATGACGGAACTGGCGGAACACAGGATGGCGTTCTGCACCACGCTGCGCACGTCCAGCGTCACCGCCGTGGCGCTGCCCTCTCCCAGGCGGCGGCAGGCCAGCAGCTTTCCCTTTCCGTCCAGGCAGATCTGATATACCGCCTCGTTCCGTTCCCGGGAGAAGAGCTCCAGGAGATAGGCCCCCACCTGCTCCCGGGTGTTTAGGGCCAATTCCCGCTTCAGGTCCGACAGGCGGGCCTTCCGGGCGATCTGAGGGACCAGCCGCAGCAGCATGGCCGTCCGCTCTCCCACGCCCTCCACCTGGACCAGCAGCTCCGCCGGGGCGGAGAACACGCCGGACAGGCTCCCAAACCGGTCCATCAGGGCATGGGCTATCGGGTTTACGTCTCCCCGGGGGATGACGTAATAAAGCAGCAGCTCCAGGGCCTCGTGGTCGGCAAAGCCGTCTAAATCGTTTTCCAGGAACCGCCTGCGCATCCTCTCCCGGTGCCCATCGTGGATGCCCATAGCCTCACCCTCCACCTGCCCCTTCCCGCCGCCGGGCGCAGCGGAAACGGGGCTTGACATTTGGAAGATATGATAGCATATTTTCCCTTCGCCGTCAATCTTCCGGCAAATTTTGAAAAGTTTTTGTATACAAATGGGATTTCCTGTGCTATACTATATCGAGTTAACGTTCCGGCGGCCTGAAAAACGGCGCCCGGAACGGGTTTTCATCACGTATTTCTCCAGGGCGGGACGCGCTTCCCGGCTGGTCAAATAATATACGAGGCTTTTATATTCGGACACGACAGGACGCATTCAAACCTCCGCCGGCGTAACGGGGCCGGGCGGACAGCGGGCGTCTCTTCTTTGCTATGCCCAAACGCCGGGTATCGGGCCGCGTGTACATCTTTTTATAGTAATAAGGAGTCATTCTATCTATGGCAGAAAAACTGAAAATCATTCCCCTGGGCGGCCTCAACGAGATTGGGAAAAATATGACCGCCTACGAGTACGGCGGGGAAATCATTGTGGTGGACTGCGGCATGGCCTTCCCCGGGGACGACATGTACGGCATCGACTGCATCATCCCCGATGTGACCTACCTCATCAAAAACCGGGCCCGCATCCGGGGACTGTTCATCACCCACGGGCACGAGGACCATGTGGGAGCCATTCCCTATGTCCTCAAGCAGGTGAACCTGCCCATCTACTGCACCCGCTTCACCGCGGGCCTCATCCAGCTGAAGCTGGAGGAACACGGCCTGTCCAAGAGCACCAAGCTCATCACCGTGGAACCCGGCAAGTCCGTCCGGGCGGGGAAGTTCACCGTGGAGTTCATCCATGTGAACCACTCCATCGCCGATTCCGTGGCCTTCGCCATCCACACCCACATGGGCACCGTGGTCCACACGGGAGACTTTAAAATCGATTCCACTCCCATCGACGGGGAGGTCATCGACCTGGCCCGGCTGGGCGAGCTGGGCAAGGAAGGGGTCCTGGCCCTCTGCGCCGACTCCACCAACGTGGAGCGCCCCGGCTACACCCTCAGCGAACGGGCCGTGGGCCAGACCTTCATGCGTCAGTTCCAGGGCTGCGAGGAGCGGATCATCGTCACCACCTTCGCCTCCAACGTCCACCGCATCCAGCAGGTACTGGACGCCGCCGCCGCCCACGGGCGGAAGGTGGCGGTTACCGGCCGGTCCATGGAAAACATCATGCGGGTGTCCACGGAACTGGGCTATATGAAGGTGCCCAAGAATACCCTGGTGGACATCAACAAAATCAAGAGCCTGCCCCAAAACAAACAGGTCATCGTCACCACCGGCTCCCAGGGCGAGGAGATGAGCGCCCTGTACCGCATGGCCTTTTCCACCCACAAGCAGGTGGAGGTGGGTCCCGGGGACAAGGTGATCATCTCCGCTTCCGCCATCCCCGGCAACGAGGTGACGGTGAGCCGGGTCATCAACGAGCTGTTCCGCAAGGGCGTCCACGTGGTCTACGACAAGGCCGACATGCTCCACGTCTCCGGCCACGCCTGCCAGGAGGAGCTGAAGATCATTCACGCCCTCACCCGGCCCCGGTTCTTCATCCCCCTCCACGGCGAGCAGCGGATGCTCCAGATCCACAGCCAGGTGGCCCAGCAGATGGGCCTGGACCGGAACCACATCGCCATCGCGGAAAACGGAAGCGTTATCGAACTCACCGCCAAAACGCTGAAAATCGGCGGCGCGGTGCCCGCCGGGGAGGTCTTTGTGGACGGCTCCGGCGTGGGCGACGTGGGCGCCGTGGTCATGCGGGACCGGAAGCGCCTGGCTGAGGACGGCATGGTGGTGGTGGTCCTGCCCACCTCCAGCCACGACGGCGGCCTGCTGAGCCCGCCGGAGATCGTCACCCGGGGCTTCATCTACGTGAAGGAGTCCGGGGACCTGATGAAAGAGCTCCAGAGCGTGGCCATGGACGCGGCGGACTCCGTCACCCGTAAGCGCGGGCGGGACGACGGGGAGCTTCGCGGCGTGGTGAAATCCGCCGTCAGCAGTTATCTCTTTAAAACCACCAAGCGCAGCCCCATGGTCATTCCCGTTGTGACGAGGCTGTGAGCGGAACGGGTTCGTTGAAGTTTGTTTTACACGAAGTGTCCATGCACGTGATATAGAAGGAGGTCTGCCGCAAAACGGCAGACCTCCTTTTACCCGTATTCCCATATTATAACCGTATTCCCACAATTCTTTTTGCCAAGGAATGTTAGTGTGGAAGAAACCGGAAAGGAGAACCACGATGGGAATTGCGGATATGGTACGGGCCCGAATAATTGCTTTGTGCCGGGAGAGGGATATCACGGTTAACCACATGTGTGAATTAGCGGCAGTCCCGCAATCCACGGTCAATAATTTCCTAAATCGTAAGACCCACAATCTTGGTATCATCACGCTGAAAAAGCTGACGGACGGCCTTGGCTTGAGCATCACAGAATTTTTTGATACGGAGGCATTCCGCACTTTGGATCAGGAAATTCACTAAGAAACTGTTTCAGCAAATAGCCGCTAAAAAACCAAAGCCCTAGGTCGGGACTTGACAAAACAGCATGAGATGGGTATACCAAATATATATAAGGGCGCTGTCGGCAGACGGTTGCCCCCTTGCTTAGGTCACAGAAGTAACCGCATGCGTGGAGGCAGGGCGGTTACTTCTTTTTGTATACCTGAATGAACAAACACGGACAGGAGACCTTCCTGTCCGTGTTTCATCGTTCCTTGCTGAGGCCCAGCAGGTAGTCGGTGCTGACGCCGTAATACTTGCTCAATGTGATCAGATGGTGGATGGGCAGCTCGTTAGCGCCCCGCTCATAGCGCGCGTACATGGTCTGGGACGTGCCCAGGACCTCGGCGATTTGTGATTGTGTTTTGTCGGCGTCTTCGCGCAAATCACGAAGAATACGTACATACTCCATTTCATCCACGTTCGACACCCCCTATTGACTTTTGCCCAGTTTGTCTTCCGACTTTAATTTATCATAAAAATTCGGCCCTGTTGGGTTTACAACACACAATTTTACTATAATTTCTTCGGGTTTCCTTGTATAATTTGTTGGATTCACTAGATTTTAATTGATTAAAGTTTTAAAATCCCTAAAAACATCGGCCTTGTAAGGCCGGAGCGCTTTACAAGCGGTGTTTTTACCTGTATAATATCGTTGAAAGTTTGTGTTCATTTTATCATACGCTTCACCGCGTGAAAAGAGGAAATATTATGGAATATACAGAAGGCGTCCGGTTTGACAGCCTGGGGTTGTCCCCGGAGATCATGCGGGCCATCGAAAAGCGGGGACTGGAGGTCACCACCCCCGTCCAGGCGGGCTGCATCCCCCCCATGATGGCCTGGCAGGACGTGATCGCCAAGGCCCCCACCGGCACGGGGAAAACCTTTGCCTACGGCATCCCCATCATCGAGCACACGGATCCGGAGGACGACGCCGTCCAGGCCGTCATCCTGGCCCCCACCCGGGAACTGGCGATTCAGATCACCGACGAGCTCCGGGACATCTCCGCCTTCCGCCCCGGGGTCCGCTGCGTGTGCCTCTACGGCGGCCAGCCCATCGGCAAGCAGATCGACGCCCTGAAAAAGCGGCCCCAGATCGTGGTGGCCACGCCGGGGCGGCTCAGCGACCACATGAAGCGCCGCACCGTCCGGGTGGACAGCGCCCAGACCGTGGTGCTGGACGAGGCGGACCGGATGCTGGACATGGGCTTCATCCACGACGTGACCCGGCTGCTGGACAAGATGAACAAGCGGAAAAACCTGGGGCTCTTCTCCGCCACCATCTCCCGGGAGGTCATGGACATCGCCTGGGTCTACCAGCGGGACGCGGCGGAAATCACCGTCCGGGAGGACGAGCAGAACAAGCCCGACATCAAGCAGTTCCGCATGGACGTGGCCCAGAACGAAAAGGCGGACGCCATCGCCAAAATTTTGGAGGAGACGGGTTTTGACCGCTGCATGGCTTTTTGCAACACCAAGGGTTCTACGGAGCGCATCTGCAAGTTCCTGCAAATGCGGGGCATCGACGCGGAGTGCATCCA
>CAMXKT010000102.1 GCA_947244595.1 uncultured Oscillibacter sp.
TCGGCATCTTCGCGGGCTCCGGCGTGGGAAAATCCACGCTGATGGGCATGATCGCCAAAAACGTCAAGGCGGACATCAACGTCATCGCCCTGGTGGGCGAGCGGGGCCGGGAGGTTCTGGAGTTCGTCCAAAAGGACCTGGGCGAGGAGGGCATGCGCCGTTCCGTGCTGGTGGTGGCAACCTCCGATCAGCCCGCCATGCTGCGGATGAAGTGCCCCAGCGTGGCCACGGGCATCGCGGAGTATTTCCGGGACCAGGGCTACGACGTGCTTTTGATGATGGATTCCCTGACCCGGTTCGCCATGGCCCAGCGGGAAATCGGTTTGGCCATCGGCGAGCCGCCGGTGAGCCGGGGCTACACCCCCTCCATGTACGCGGAGATGCCCAAGCTCCTGGAGCGGAGCGGCAATTTCGACAAAGGCTCCATCACCGGGGTCTATACGGTCCTGGTGGAGGGCGACGACACCAACGAGCCCATTGCGGACACGGTTCGGGGCATTCTGGACGGGCACATCGTCCTTTCCCGGCAGCTGGCCAACAGCAACCATTATCCAGCCATCGACGTCTCCGCCAGCATCTCCCGTCTGATGGTGGAGATTGTGGATCAGGAGCACAGGCAGCTGGCTTCCCAGCTGCGGGACATCCTGAGCACCTACGAGAAGAACCAGGACCTGGTGGCCATCGGCGCTTACAAGCCGGGGAGCAACCGGAATCTGGACTACGCCCTTTCCAAGATCGACGCGGTGAACGGATTTTTGACCCAGGACATCGACGAGGCGTTCAGTTATGACCAGTGCATCGAGAAGCTGAAACAGATCCTGAACTAAAGGAGAACCGCCCTGTGAAAAAGTTCAAGTTCGCTTTGGATACCGTTCTTTCCTACAAGCAGCAGGTGCTGGGCGTCCTCCAGGGGGAGCACGCCGAGGCCGTGGCCCGGGTCCGGGCTCAGGAAGAGCTGCTGGAAAAGCTCTGGCGGGAGTACCGGGACTGCAACGAGGATTACCGGGACCGGGCGCTGGAGGGCATGCCCGTTACGGAAGCGCTGATGTACCAAAGCGCCCTTCGGGCCGCCGAGCTGGAGATCCAGCGGGAGACCAAGCGTTTGGAAGAGCTGGAGGCCGAGGCGGAGAGACGCCGGGAGGCCATGGTAGAGGCGAAAAAGGAGACCTCCTCCATTGAGAAGCTGAAGGAAAAAAAGCTGGAGGCCTACCACAAGGAGGAGGCCAAGAGCGAGGAGCTGTTCATCGAGGAGTTCGTCAGCTCCACCCGGGCCCACGCGGCCTCGTAACTTGGTTCCACGCGGCGCGGAGGCGCCGTTTGGAAATAGATATTTTATCATGACAAGGAGGTGAAAGAGCGTATGGAACAGTTGATCAACAACATGCTGGCAAACGCGCAGATTCCCCAGATGCCCACAGTGACGAAGAAGGGAGAGTCCTCCGGACAGAAGGACGGCTTCCAGAAGCTGCTGGAGCAAAAGCAGACGGACGCCTCTCAGGCCCCCAGGCAGGAGAAGGCGGAGACCATTCAAAAGCCTCAGGACGCCCAGAAGGCACAGGAGACCCAAGAGGTCCAGACCACTCCGGAGGAGGACGGCAAGGTCCTGGAGGAGCGGATGACCCTGGCGGCGATGATGATGATGCAGGCCCCGGTAACTCCGGTGGAGCAGGTCATGACGCCGGAAGTCCAGGTGGAGGCTGTTGCGGAGGAGATCGCCCCCCTGGCGGCGGAGGCCGTTTTCACACAGGAGGCGGGAAGCCTTACTCCGGAGACGGAGCGGCAGAGCTTTGAGGCCCCCGTGGAGGAGGGCGCGGCCCAGACGGTGGACCAGACTCTGGCGGAGGAGCTTCCCCAGACCATTGAGGCCCCGGAGGCTTCCCAGGATACGGAGGGCCGGACCGTGGAGGTCAAAGTGGAGACCGGAGACCGGGAGGCGGAGTCCCCTGACGGGGAGGAGGATCCCGAGTTCCTGGGCGGGGAAACCGAGACCGCCGTTTTCGAGGATGTGAAAGCCGTCCCGGTGAAGGTGGGCGAGGCCCCCAAGGCCGCCGAGAGCGGGGAGCCCGTGGAAAAGCAGATCGGCCCCAAGCTGACGGAGGCCCTGAAAAACGGCGAGACCCGGGTGGAGATCCAGCTGACCCCGGAGAACCTGGGCAAGGTCACCGTGGAGATGACCTGGAGCAAGGACGGCGGACTGGTGGTGCAGCTGCACGCCGAGAACCGGGAGACCCAGAACCTGCTGTCCAAGAACACGGCGGGCCTGGAGCAGCTGCTTGGCCGGGAGGCCCAGCAGGAGGTCCGCGTGGAGGTCCCCCGCCAGGAGGAGAGCCAGAGGCAGGACCTTTACGAGCAGCAGCAGGAGCACCACCGCAGGCAGCAGCAGGAGCGCCGCCGGAAGCAGGAGAGCGGCGAGGATTTCCTCCAGCAGCTCCGGCTGGGACTGGTTCCCCTGGACGGGGAGTGATTTCCTTTAGAAAGGAAGTGAATGAATGAGCGATTTGATGATCGACGTGGGCAGCCTCTACGGCACCCATAAAACCGCGGGAGGAAAAGAGATCACCATTGCCAAGAAGGGCAGCAACCTGGACCTGGACATGACGGATTTCATCCAGCTGATGATTACCCAGCTGACCAGCCAGGGCATCGACGACACCATGGACACCTCGGAAATGCTGAACCAGATGGTCCAGATGCAGATGATCACCTCCATGGTGAACATGACGGACGCCGTGACCATGAACTACTCGGCCTCCCTGGTGGGCAAGCACGTCACCGTGGGCAAATACGGGGACGACGGCAAGCTCCAGGAAATCTACGGCGAAGTCACCGGCACCGGCACCATCGACGGCCAGCAGGTGATCTTCCTGGACAACAAGGAGTACTACTACCTCAACGAGATTATGGCCGTGGGCAAGCTTCCCCCCAAGGAAGAGGAAGACGACAAGACCGAGGGAGTCGAGGGCGGCGGCGAGACTCCGAAGCCTGACGAGACCCCCAAGCCCGGCGAGACCGTTCCGCCCACCGGCGAGACGAAGGACCCGGAATACAATGGAGCGGACGGCGCGCCCAATGAAGGCGAAGGCTGAGGTGAACCTCACATGATCGAACGCGTAGCAAGACAGAGCCAAATACAGCAGATACCGGACGCAGGGAAGCGTGCGGCTGCGGGCGGTTTCGCCATGGCGATGCAGGCGGAGCTGACCAGGGCCGGACAGGAAGTCCAATTCTCCAAACACGCTATGACCAGGGCCGAGGAGCGGGGCATCGAGATCACCCCGGGCCTCATCGATCAGATCAAGGGCAGCATGGTGCGGGCCCAGGCCAAGGGAGCCACCAACATCCTGGCCATGGACACCGAAAAGGCCTTCATCATCAACGTCCCCCACGGAAAAGTGATCACGGCGATCACTCAGGACGAAATGAAGGACAGCGTATTTACCAACATCGACGGCGCCGTGTTCCTGTAAGCGAAATGGCAGGACCGGATTTTCGGAGGCCATCGGGTCCCGTCCGAATGACGGGGCCCGGGCGGCGCCAGAAATTCGAAAGGAGATTCAATTCCCTATGACCGGATCAATGTACGCATCTGTTGCGGGCCTGCGGGCCCACATGCAGAAACTCACCGTTATCGGAAACAACGTAGCAAACGTCAATACCCAAGGATATAAAAAGCAGAGGACCGTCTTCCGGGACAGCATCTACAGCATGTACTCCGGCGGCTCCAACGGATCCGCCAGCGTGGGCGGCATGAACCCCTCTCAGCTGGGCTACGGCTCCCTGATCGGCAGCATCGACCTGAACATGTCCTCCGCCAGCTACAACCCCGGCAACCCCACGGACTGCGCGCTGGTGGGCGACGGATTCTTCCTGGTGGGCAGCAAGGACACCGCCTCCGTCACCAACCCCGCCAGCTATGAGGACTTCTCCTCGGAGAGCTTGAAGTCCCTGAACCTCACCCGGGTGGGCGACTTCGAGTTCAAGGCCGACAACTACCTGACGGACGGCAAGGGAAACGTGGTCTACGGCTTCATGTGCATAGGCGAGGAAACGGACCCGGAGACGGGCAAGACCACCCCCATCATCAGCGACCAGCTGGTCCCCCTCCGCCTGCCCAAATGGGAGAAGATCGTGGCGCAGGACGGCACGGTCTCCTATAAGATGCACTACGCCCGGACGGATATCGGCCCGGACGGCAAGAAAGTGGAAGACGCGGACGGCACCGGCTCCGCCCAGAAGCTGGTGGACGACAAGCCGATTTACAACGCCGGAGAGGACGCCGGGGAAAACGGCCCGAAGGAAGACGAAGAGTATGAGTTCGCCCAGCTGGACACCATCAGCATCGACGCGGGAACCGGCTGCATCACCGGAATCAGCAAGGCGGACGGCCGTCAGGTCACCGTGGGATACCTGGCCATCGGAAGCGTCACGAACCCCAACGGCGTGACCCACATCGGAAAGTCCTACTACAGGTGCATGGAGGGCGCGGGCGAGCTGCACGTCTCCATGCTGGGCGGCGTGGAAAGAGAGCTGGGCAAGAGCGCGCTGCAGGCCAAGAACTGGACCTCCCAGGTCAACGGCTCCATGGCCACGGCCGCGGCCGACGGGAATAACCCGCCCGCCGACGGAGCCGCGCCGGTATACAAGTCCGGCACGGGCATCCTGGGCGGCGACACGGAAATGATGGTGGGCTTCCTGGAAGGACCCAACGTGGACCTGGCGGAGGAGATCTCCGAGCTGATCACCACCCAGCGGGGCTACCAGGCCAACACCCGCATCATCACCGTCACCGACTCCATGCTGGAAGAGCTGGTGAACATGAAGCGCTGAGCCTAGCGCATAGCCGAGCACCCATCACCGAGCGGAACGCTCATCGAACTGCTGCATAAAACAGTTGCCCGCCGGGGCCGGAGGCCCCGGCGGGGTAGGAAAGGGCGGTCTATTATGATCCTTTTGACGAAGAGAAATCATGACAAACTCCTGGTGAACCACCTGCAGATCGAGCACATCGAATGCATCCCCGAGACCAAGATCACCATGATGAACCACGACTACTACCTGGTCCGGGAGAGCGTGGAGGACATCATCCATAAAATCGCGGAGTACAACGCCAAGGTCCAGGATATCCACCGCGAGATCGCGGTATCGGACAAGCGTTGATTCGATATAGACAGATTACACAGGCCGGGGTCCTTTGTCCGGCTGAGGGAGCGAGGCATTCTACATGAATATAAACTATATCATTGGTATCGTCGGCGCGTTCGGCGTGTTCCTGCTGGGCTGCGTCATGGGCATCAACATCGGCCCCGGCGCGGCGGGAAAGCCGCCGGTTACCTTCGAGCTGGCCAACCTCTGGAACTTCTTCGACGCGGCGTCCATCTTCATCACCATCGGGTGTACGATCTTCGTCGTGCTGGCCAGCTTCCCCGGGTCCATGCTCAAGGCTATGCCCAAGCACTTCAAGATCATCCTGAACAACAAGATGTTCGATCCCAAGGGCTACATCGACCAGCTGGTGGAGCTGGCCCAGATCGCCCGTAAAAACGGCCTTCTGTCCCTGGAAGAGAAGGCCAACGAGCAGACCGACCCCTTCTTCAAGCAGGCCATTATGCTCATTGTGGACGCCAACGACCAGGATAAGGTCCGGGGCATCCTGGAGAACGACATCGAGTGCATGTCCGCCCGGCATGAGGACGCGGCGGCGCTCTACGACAAGGCGTCCAGCGTGGCCCCGGCCTTCGGCATGGTGGGTACGCTGGTGGGCCTGAT
>CAMXKT010000103.1 GCA_947244595.1 uncultured Oscillibacter sp.
TCGCCGTAGAGCTGCTTCCACCACTCCAGCATGAAGCGGAAGGCGGGGTCGTAGCAGGCCAGCACCTCAATGCTCCAGCCCTTCTGATACAGCGCGTCCCGAAGGGCGGCGTAGGTCCAGGCAGGGTTCTCAAAGGAGCCGGTTTCGCAGACCTTCATCATCTTGGCCGCGCCGCCCATGAGTTCCTCAATGTCGATGCCCGCCACGGCGATGGGCAGCAGGCCCACGGCGGTGAGGACGGAGTACCGCCCGCCCACGCCGTCAGGCACCACGAAGCTCTCCCAGCCCTCCTCGTTGGCCAGGGACTTCAGAGCCCCCCGGGCCTTGTCGGTGGTGGCGTAGATGCGGCCCTTGGCCCCGGCCTTGCCGTATTTCTTCTCCAGGGCGTCCCGGAAGAAGCGGAAGGCCACGGCGGGCTCGGTGGTGGTGCCGGACTTGGAGATCACGTTGACGGAGAAGTCCTCGTCTCCGATGAGGTCAAAGACCTCCTGCATGGCGTCGGCGGAGAGGCCGTTGCCCACGAAGTAGATGTTCGGGGTCTTCTTTCCCTTTTTCTGGTTGTAGTTGGGGGAGCACAGGTATTCCACCACGCCCCGGGCGCCCAGATAGCTACCGCCGATGCCGATGACCACCAGGGCCTTGGAATCGTCCTGGATCTTTTTGGCGGCGGCCTGAATGCGGGCGAACTCCTCCTTGTCGTAGTCCACGGGGAGGCGGACCCAGTCGGTGAACTCGTGGCCCAGGCCCGTGTGCTTCTGGAGCTTCTCCTGGGCCTCCGCCAGCCGGGGAGCGGCGGCGGCCTGGTAGTCGGCGGGGATGAAGTTTTCGATCTGGAAGGATTTGACGTTCAGCATGATGCAGCTTCCTTTCCGTGAGGTCTCTTAATTTTTGTGGCTTCCGCTGAAAGCGGCGCTGAAAACAGTATAACATTTTGTCAAGTCGACGGCAAGACGGGGCGGAAAAAAAGTTGGCAAAATTTTGAGGGGAGAGGCCGCTCACTGGGGCAAGTTGACATTTGCGCTCCGCTTCCGTATAATGCAGGAAGGCCGAAGGGCCGGATTAAAATCGCAGAGGTGAAAGGAGGTCATGGGCCAAGCCCATCAAAGCGCCATGTGCCGGCTTCGGCCGGATAACGAGGAGAGGGGAGCGTCAGAGGCTCCGGAAAGAGACCGGAGGTTCTGCAATCGAACATTCGGCGGATGCCCCTCCGCGCACTGGGCGGGCGCGTGACACGGCTTACAAATACACGGGCAACCGTGGAACAGAAGAGCCGTGACCGCCCTGGGAAGACAAGTGGCTGCGCATTTGTCCTCTTGATTTTTTAATTAGGAGGAACTTGATTCTATGTGTGGAATCGTAGGCTTTGTGGGCCGTGAACAGGCCGCGCCGATTTTACTGGAAGGGCTCCGGCAGATGGAGTACCGGGGCTATGACTCGGCGGGCGTGGCCGTCCGGTCCGAGACGAGGGGCCTGCAGGTCCGCAAGTCCAAGGGCCGTCTCCAGGTCCTGGCGGACCTGACCCACGAGGGGACGGACCTGGAAGGCACTCTGGGCATCGGGCACACCCGCTGGGCCACCCACGGGGAGCCCAACGACGTGAACGCCCACCCCCACGTCAGCGGGGACGGAAAAATCGCCCTGGTACATAACGGCATCATCGAAAATTACCTGGAGCTGAAAGAGCTCCTCACCCGGCGGGGGGTGGTCTTTACCTCCGAGACGGACACCGAGGTGGTGGCCCACCTGCTGGAGTTCCACTACCAGGAGTGCGGGAACATGCTGGAGGCCGTGGGCCGGTGCCTCAGGCGGATCGAGGGGTCCTACGCCTTCGGCATCATCTGCTCGGACTACCCCAACGCCCTCATTGCGGCCCGGAAGGACAGTCCGCTGATCATCGGCTTCGGGGAGGGGGAGAACTTCATCGCCTCCGACGCCACGGCCATCATCCGGCACACCCGGGACGTGGCCTACATGAACGACGGGGAAATCGCCGTGCTGACGGCGGAGAGCGTGGACGTCTTCGACGGCGAAGGGAATCCACTGGAGAAGGAACACAGCCACATCAGCTGGGACGCGGCCTCCGCGGAAAAAGGGGGCTATCCCCACTTCATGTTCAAGGAGATCCTGGAACAGCCGGAGGCCCTGCAGAAGACCATCTCCCCCCGGATCCGGGAGGGCCGGGTGGTGCTGGACGACATCCGCCTGACGGCGGACTACGCTGAAAGCATCTCCCACATCTACATGATCGCCTGCGGCTCCGCCTATCACGCCGGAGTCGTGGGGAAGTACACCTGGGAGCGTCTGCTCCGCCGCCCGGTGGAAGTGGCACTGGCCTCGGAATTCCGCTACAGCCAGCCCCTGGTGGATGAGCATACCTTGGTGATTGCCATCAGCCAGTCTGGGGAAACCCTGGACACCATGGCCGCCCTCCGGGAGGCGAAACGCCTGGGAGGCCGGACCTTGGCCGTCTGCAACGTGGTGGGGTCCTCCATCGCTCGGGAGGCGGACGATGTGCTCTACACCTGGGCGGGGCCGGAGATCGCCGTGGCCACCAGTAAGGGCTATTCCACCCAGCTGGCGGCCCTGGATCTGGTAGGCCTGTACCTAGCGGATCTGTTGGGGACCGTGGAGAAAAGCGAGTACGACGCCGTGCTGGCGGAGCTCCAGGCCCTGCCGGAGAAGATGCGGAAGTACCTGGAGAATTTTGAGGACACGAAGTACTTCGCCTCCCGGTTCTTCAACCACGACAGTATTTTCTTCATCGGCCGGAACTTGGACTACGCCATGGGTCTGGAAGGCTCTTTGAAGCTGAAGGAGATCAGCTACATCCATTCGGAGGCCTACGCCTCCGGGGAGCTGAAGCACGGGACCATCTCCCTCATTGAGCCGGGGACGCTGGTGGTGGCCCTGGGGACCTATGCCGCCCTCTTTGACAAAGCCATGAGCAACGTGGTGGAGGTCAAAGCCCGTGGAGCCACGGTACTGGCCGTCACCACAGAGGGCTTCCGGGAGCGGATGGAGAAGACCGCCGACGCGGTGATCGCCGTGCCGGAGACCCACCCGCTGCTTCAGCCATCTTTGAGCATCGTGCCCCTGCAGCTGTTCGCCTATTACGTAGCCCTGCAAAGAGGCTGCGACATCGACAAACCGAGAAACCTCGCGAAGTCTGTCACCGTAGAATAAGCATAAAGACAGCCGGACCCCACAGCCGTGAGGTCCGGCTGTTTTTAAATCACGTGGAAATGCCGGAGCAGGATTTTCTCCGCCTCGGAGTTCCAGAGGCCGTCGTGGGCGTCGCAGCAGTCCGCCAGGCGGGCGAACAGCGGATCCGACTTTCCCTTTTCCCGGAAGTCTCCAATGGCGGTGAGGGGCATGTCGAACTGGGTGTAGGTCAGCTTCTTCCCACCGGGAATATGGGGAAGATTTTTCGTGGTCTCCACGATGGAGTCCATGCCGCCCACGTGGGTGACCATGACGGCGGGGCGAATCTTCCCCTGGGCGGCCAGGCGAAAAGCCTCCTTCAAGTCCTCCGTGGTGCCCCCGGTGGTGCCGATGATGTGGGTGGAGGAGTAGTGGCAGTTGTACAAATTGACGCTGGCGGAGAAGGACTTGTCCATGGGGCCGGAGAAAAAGTTCATGCACCCGTCCCGGCTTAGGAGCCGGTCCCCCATCTCCACCAGGGAGCGAAGGGCGTTGTAGACGAAGATATCGTCATAGCCCTGCCCGCCGGTGAGGTCCAGAAGGTCCGTGAATTCGTCGGCGCACCGGCTGGGGTTGACATAGATCAGCCGGATGCCCCGGGCGGCGGCCAGGGACTCGGGGATCAGCTGCTGGGCCCGGGCGAGGCGCTCGTCCGAGAGATCCGTCACCACGATCATGGAGGGCTTTTTCTCCAGGGTCAAGGGGTACTCAATGGCCTCCAGGCCCATGGGGCCGCAGCCTCCCAGGATGAGGAGGCGGCCCCCTTCCTTCACGCCCATGATGTGCTCGTGGCTGTGGCGGCTGGTGTGGTAATTCCCGTGATACCCGCCCACGACGCAGCTCATGGGCTCGCCCAGGCTGGCTTCAAAGTAGTTCTCGCCGTCGTAGTGGAACAGGCAGCCCAGTTCCATCACCTCCGGCGGGACGACGCAGTAGGTGCACGCCCCGCCGAAGTAAGGATAGGAGTACCCGGGGGAGGCAGGGCTCCCCTTGTAGTTCAGGGCGGGCTGCTGGGCGAATTTCTCGCCGGGGGAAAATTCGCCCAGCCACTTTTTGCCCACCTTCACAATGTCTCCGGCGAACTCATGACCGATGAGGACGGGGCGTGTGTCCACGTCTTGGGGACAGCGCCTGTGGGCCTTGCCCTGGACCAGCAGCTTGTAAGTGGACATGCAGATGCTGTCGCTCATGACCCGGACCAGGATCTCGTCGTCTTTGATCTCCGGCAGGTCGAACTCCTCCAGGCGGATGTCGTAAGCGCCGTAGAGACGCACGCCCTTAGACCGCATGGAATTACTCCAGGCCGTTGAGCAGCTTGTAGAGCTGATCCACGCCGGCGTTGTCCACCAGCTTGTCGGTGTCCTCCTCGGTCTCGGCCACCTGGACGATGCGGTCCAGAATGTCCATATGTTCCTCGCCGGTGGAGGCGATGCCCACCACCAGGCGGACAAGCTCCTCGTCCTCGCCCCAGACGATGCCCTCGGGGTAGGTCATGACGATGAGACCGGTTTTCTTGATGAAGCTGCGGGATTCATTGGTGCCGTGGGGGATGGCCACGTGGCTGCCGATGGCCACGGGGAAGCCGGCGTTCCGGTCCAGCATGCCCTGGATGTAGCCCTCCTCGGCGTAGCCACTTTCCACCATCAGCTTGCCCACGGCCTTGATGGCCTCCTCGGGGCTGACGGACTTGCAGTTCAGAACGATGTTCTTTTTCTCCAGCAGGATGGGCCGGTCCCCGGCGGGCTTCTTCTCCGTAGCGGCGGGGGCGGCGGCAGGCGCGGGAGCGGTTCCGCCCTTCCGGGCCTCCAGCAGCTCCTTCACCAGCACGTCGTATTCCGGCGCGCCCATGAAGTTCTTGATGGGGATGATCCGAGCCTGGGGAGCCCGCTCGGCGGCCCGGCCGGAGAGCTCATGGTGGGTGACGACGATCTGGCAGTCGCCGGGAATCTCGCCCACGGGGTAGTGGATGACTTCAATGTCCGTAATGCCCGCGTCCTTCAGTTTGTTGCGGACCATGGTGGCGCCCATGGCGGAGGAGCCCATGCCCGCGTCGCAGGCGAAGACGATCTTCTTGACGTCCTTGGCGGAGACGGAGGCGCCGGAGGCGGCGGGAATCGCCTGGCCCTTGGAGGCGGCCTTGCTGGCGGCCACCTGAGCCTGGGCCTCGGCCAGATCGGCGTCCTTGCCGAAGAACTTCAGCAGGAAGACGGAGATCAGGAAGCTGACCACGGCGGCGACGGCGATGCCCGCGATGTTGGCGAAATAGCCGCCTCTGGGGGTCATGAGCAGCTCGGCGATGATGGAGCCGGGGGAGGCCGCGGCCGCCAGGCCGCCGCCCAGGGCGGACAGGGTGAAGATGCCCACGATGTTGCCGACCATGGGGCCCAGGATCACGATGGGGTTCATCAGGATATAGGGGAAGTAAATCTCGTGGATGCCGCCCACGAACTGGATGACGGCGGCGGCGCCGGCGGAGGAGCGGGTCTCGCCCTTACCGGCCACGCAGTAGGCCAGCAG
>CAMXKT010000104.1 GCA_947244595.1 uncultured Oscillibacter sp.
GCTGGAAGACCTTGACGATGGGGGTCACGATGAAGATGGCCATCAGGATGATGCTGGGGGCGATCCAGATGTAGGGCTCGACCTTGCGGAAGAATTTTTTGCTCCCGGAAGAACGGGGGGCCTTCTTGGCCAGCTCCTGGGACGCCGGGGGGGCAGCAGGGGTCTTTGTACTCACGGGGACACCTCCCTATAGTCAGAATCAAAGCGTCTTCCGGCCGCTGTCAAAACCCGGCGGGGCCGCCGCGCTTTGAGAACGGCTGGAAGAGAAAGGGGGGCCGGGCCGTGTTGGCCCGGCCCCCCGCAGTGGTTTGCTTTAAGCGTTGGAAGGGTATGAGCTATCAGCCGGCGATCTCGGCCTGGAGGTTGTCCAGCAGATCCTTGACATTGTTGCCCAGGAGGGCCTGCTGCTCCACGTTGATGACGCCCTGCTTCACGTCGGCCCACTCGGCCTTGGCGGTGGGATAGAATTTGCAGGAGCCCACGATCTCGACCCAGGGGGCCATGCTCTCGTCGGCCTTGGCCACGATCTCGCCGCCGGCGGAGGTGGCGGGCAGGAAGCCCTCCATCAGCACCCAGTCGGAATAGCGGCTGTCCTCATAGAAGAAGTCGAAGAACTCCTTGATGGCCTCGATCTTTTCATCGGAGTCGCCGTTGTCGAAGACCATGAAGCGGTCCATGACGCCGGCGGAGACGGAGGCGTTGCCCCCATTGGTGGGGATGGCCGCGAAGGCATAGTTGATCTGCTCTTCTTCCGGGGTGTTGGCTTTGGCATAGTTGTCGGCAATGTAGGTGGGGATGGAGTTGGGCCCGATCATCATGGCCAGCTTGCCCGCGCCGAACAGATCCTGCAGGGCGTAGCGGGTTTCGTTGGCGGGATCGGTGTTGGTCAGGCCGTCCTTGACCAGCCCGATGGCGTATTCGATGGCTTCCACATTGGCGTCCGCGTTCAGGGTCCAGTTTCCGGAAGCGTCGGTGAAGTCGCTTCCGTTGTTCCAGATGTAGTAGGCAAAGGCGGCCTGGCCTTCGTCGGTGGTCATGTCGATGCCCCAGGGATAGATGCTGGAATCATAGGCCTTGATGGCCTCGCAGGCGGCCTTCAGCTCGTCCCAGGTGGTGGGGACTTCCACGCCGGCGGCTTCCAGGATGTCCTTGTTGTAGTACATGGCGCGGGCGGAGGCCAGGTCGGGGATGGCCCAGATGGTGCCGTCGATGTTGGACTGCTCCAGGAAGGCGTCATAGAACTTGGCGTAGGTCTCGTCGGAGACGCAGTCCTGAATGGGCAGGAGCAGATCGTCGGCCACGTAGTCCGCGAACACGTCGATGTTCAGGATGTCCGGGGCGTCGTTGTTGGCTACCCGGGTGTTGACGACCGTGTAGATGTCGTTCCAGGACACCGCTTCCACGATCAGCTCAATGTCGTCATGGCTTCCGTTGAACTCGGTGACGAAGTCGGCCCACCACTGTTTGGTGTTCTGGCCGTACTCGGCGGCGATCACCTTGATGGCGGTCTTTTCCCCGGAGCCGGTGTCGGCGGGGGGAGCTTCGGTCTCGGTTTTGCCGGAGTCGGCGGGCGGGGGCGTGGTGTCGCCGCCCTTGTCGCCGCCGCCGCAGGCGGCCAGGGCCAGGACCATCACGAGCGCAAGTAACAGGGCAAGAAACTTTTTCATCGTCATTCTCCTCTTACAAAAATTTCATGTGTAGGATACACATGTGAGGGTGCGATATGAAAAATTCACAAACGCCGCCCTCATACCCCTATTATACTTGTAGAATTTGTAAATAATAGGGGCCTCCGTACAGTTTATAGAAAAATCGTACGAACCACGAAAGTTCGTACGATTTGGTAATCGATTAACTGGAAAAATCAGACTGCGGAAGACCGGAAAGGAAAAGAGCTACGAGAGAAACCCATCAGGGGTTTCTCTCGTTTTGGATAAAAGAAGTTTTACAACGCAGTTGGAAAACTTGCGCCGCCCGCCGGACTGGTCCGGCGGGCGGAAATCGTACGAACCACGAAAGTTCGTACGATTTCCGTAAACGATTAACTGAAATTGGAAGCCGCTCCCGCCGCCGCGTCCCGGCAGTTTTTCCGGAAGGCGCTGGGGGTCATGCCGGTGGCGGAACGGAAGACCTTGGAAAAATAGTTGTAGTCGCTGACCCCCACCTTTTCGCCTACGGCGGAGATGGGCATGCTGCTCTGAAGCAGCAGCCGCTTGGCGGCCTCGATGCGCCGCTGGGCGATGAGGTAGGAGAGGGTGCGGCCCCCGGAGAGTTCCTTGGCCAGGGAGCAAAGCTTGGTCCGGCCGATGTGCAGCTGTTGGGAAATGGACTCCAGGGAGAGCTTTTCCATGTAGTGCTGGTCCAAGTAGAGCTCCAGCTTTTGGAGGTCCGTCTGCTCCGCCGTCAGGATCATGCCCTTGAGCTGGATGTAGGCGGAAAGGACCTCCAGGGTTTCGGTATAGGCCTGGATCTCCGCCTTGGAGTACCGGCGGAACTGGTAAAAGGCGTCCTTTAAGGAGTCGGCCCCGTCGGGCCACCAGTCCAGAAGGGAGCGGGTGTACTCCCACTGCTCCTCCATGGGAGAGTCGTCCAGATAGCATCCCACGGCCAGATAGGCCACGGGGTTCTGCTTGCTGTAAAGGGGCATGACGGCCTCGCAGATGCCCACATGGCAGCGGTAGTGCTGAAAACCGCTCTCCGCCTCATAGCGCCGGATCTTGCATTGATCACAGGCGACGCAGCGCCGGTGTCCCTCCGGCAGGTCGTTGATGGCCCGGCAGAAGGGCGGATGCCCCCGGAAGAGGTTGATGTCCCGGCCCGACAGGTCCAGAATGTTGGCGGGGACGCCGGTGAGGATGTTGAGGTTGGCGATCAGCTTGCGCAGGCGCTCCTCGTCAAAGAGTATGTTCATTTCCGATATTGTTTTACAATGTCCTCCAGCTCGGTCCAGCGGGCCTCCATGTCCGCCACCAGCTTGAACTGGGTGCGGGTGCGGTCCAGATTCTGGGCCTCCCGGCTGATGTGGAAATAGTGGTCGCCGTCGATGTAGTCCGTGAGGAAGCGGATGCCGCACTCCAGGGTCATCAGCTTGGCGCCCCAGGGGAGGTATTCGATCTCCGCGTCCGTCAGGGCTCCGCCGGTTCCCTCCAGGAAGGCGGCGGTGTAGACGGAGAAGAGATCTACGTCCAGATTGACCTTGGAGAGGTCCCGCTCGTCCTCGGCGGAGTGGTTGGCCCCGAAGCGGATGGAGTCGCCGAAGTCGTAGATCACCAGGCCCGGCATGACGGTGTCCAGATCGATGATGCAGACGCCTTCCTGGGTTTCCTCGTCCATCAGGACGTTATTGAGTTTCGTGTCGTTGTGGGTGACCCGGAGGGGGAGCCTGCCCTCCCGCATGGCGTTCAGGGCCACGGAGCAGTCCGCCTCCCGGTCCAGCACGAACTGAATCTCCGGCCTACAGTCCTTGGCCCGGCCCAGGGGGTCCGCCGCCAGGGCGGCCTTGAACTTGGCCAGCCGGTCTTCGGTGTTGTGGAAATTGGGGATGGTCTCGTGGAGGGTCTCCGCCGGGTAGCCCCCCAGCAGCCGCTGGAAGCGGCCGAAGGCCCGGCCGGAGGCGGCGAACAGCTCCGCCGACTCGGCGGACTGGTAGCAGACTGTTCCCTCTACGAAGGGATAGACCCGCCAGGCCCCGCCGGCGCTGTCGGTATAGAAGGGCTCGCCGTTCCGGGGGCGGAGAACCTCCATGGCCTCCCGGCTCCGGTCCCCGCCGTGCTTCTCGATCTCCCGGCCCAGGTAGTCGGTGACGCCGATGATGTTCTCCATCAGCTCGTCGGGGTGCTTGAAGGCGGCGGCGCTCATCCGCTGAAGGATGAAGCGGCGGCAGCAGCGGTCCTCCGGCTGGGTGTGGACCACGAACGTGTCGTTGATGTGCCCCTGGCCGTACCGCAGGGCGCCCACCACGGGGGCCCCGAAGTCAAAGGCGGCCAGGACTTCCTGCAGTCTCTCTTCCGCTGTGCTCATTTTAAGCCTCCCACAGCCGGTCGGGGTAGAGACCGGCCTTCGTTTTCTCGGCGATGGCGTTCACCACCGTGGGCTTGTCCTCCCGGTAGGTGACGCCGTACCACTTGTCCTCGCTGCGCAGGACCTTGACCCGGGCCCTGCCCTCGTCGATGAGCTGGCTGACCACGGTGGGCAGGAAGTACTCCGCCTTGGCGGGATTCTCCGCCAGGGCCTTGTCCAAAAAGGCGGGGAAGCGCTTCCAGGCCTCGTCCAGGAAGCTCCGGGTGAAGCCCCACATGTTCATGGAAACGATGGTGTCCCCGCTGAGCTCCGTCCAGGTCTGTCCGTCGTCCTCGGTGAAGCGGGGAGGCTCGCCCTTCTCAATCTTGGTCCGCTCGGTGACCTGGGTGAGGAAGTGGTCCTCCGTCTCCTCGCATACGCCCCGGGCCACGGTGCCGTTCTCCGTGACGGTGTTTTTCAGCAGGTAGCCCACCATGACGTACTCATAGAGGTCCCCGTCCTCGTGGGCGGCCAGGTAGTCGTAGATCTCCTGATAGGCCTCCGGGCCGTAGTAGTCGTCGGCGTTGATGACGGCGAAGGGACCGTCCACCACGTTCCGGGCGGCCAGGGCGGCGTGGGCGGTGCCCCAGGGCTTTTGCCGCACGTCGGGAACGCTGTAGCCCTCCGGCAGGTCCTCCTTGAGCTGGTATGCGTAGCGGACGTCCATCACCTGAGACACCCGGTCGCCGATGCAGCGCTTGAAGTCCTCCTCAATTTCGGGCTTGATGACAAAGACCACCGTCTCGAAGCCCGCCCGGCGGGCGTCGTAGATGGAGTAGTCGATGATGAGCTGGCCGTGATTCCCCACGGGGTCCAGCTGCTTGAGGCCGCCGTACCGGCTGCCCATGCCGGCGGCCATGATGACCAGAACAGGCTTTTTCATATTCCCTCTCCTCTATATACCTTTCGTTATCCCTTGTAGCCGTTGGGGTTCATAGACTGCCACTTCCAGGAGGAGGCGCACATCTCCTCGATGCCAAGCGCCGCTTCCCAGCCCAGCTCTTCCTTGGCCTTGGCGGGGTCGGCGTAGCACTGGGCGATGTCCCCGGGGCGGCGGGGGTCGATGACGTGGGGCAGCTCGTGGCCGCAGGCCTTCTCATAGGCGTGGAGCACGTCCAGCACGGAGTAGCCGTTTCCGGTGCCCAGATTGCAGATGAAGAGGCCGCAGTTGGTTTCAAGCTTCCTCAGGGCGGCCACGTGGCCCTTGGCCAGGTCCACCACATGGATGTAGTCCCGGACGCCGGTGCCGTCGGGGGTGTCGTAGTCATTGCCGTAGACGTGGACCTTTTCCAGCTGGCCCACGGCCACCTTGGCGATGTAGGGTACCAGGTTGTTGGGGATGCCGTTGGGGTCCTCCCCGATGAGGCCGGACTCGTGAGCCCCGATGGGGTTGAAGTAGCGGAGCAGGGCCACGTTCAGCGTGGGGTCCGCGGCGCAGTAGTCGGAGAGGATGCGCTCCTGGAAGAGCTTGGTGGTGCCGTAGGGGTTCGTGGTGCCGCCGGTGGGGAAG
>CAMXKT010000105.1 GCA_947244595.1 uncultured Oscillibacter sp.
GCCCGTCGATCACCGCCTCCACGTCCTCCGGGCCGTAGCCGTCCCCCAGGGTGGAGGCCCGGAACCGGGTGGCCCGGTCCTGGCCTGGGAGCCGGAACGAGATCACCCCGCCCCGGCCCCGCTTCACCTGGACGCCCGCCGCCTCCATCCGTTGAAGAAAGTCGGCAACATCGGCGGGCCGCTCCGCCAGGGCCCCGTCGATGATCCCCCGTATCTGCTCCTTGTAGGAGGGAGGCCGGGCCGCGCCCAGCCATTGGCCGTAGTGCTGGAATTTCCCCTTGCTGTGGAGCTTGGGATTTTTGATAACGGACAGGTCATGCTCCAGACATATCCGGTCGGACAGCCGCCGCAGAGCGCGGGCGGAGCCTAAAAAATCCCGGTATTTCCGGGTGCAGTCCAGGGTGGTGGAATTGTAGTAAATGTGGACGTGGGGGTGGGGCCGGTCCGCGTGGGACACCACAAAGAAAGCGTGTTTTCCCTTGGTCCAGCGCATCGCCAGCTCATAGCCGATGTTCAGCGCCTCCTCCGGGTCCAGCTCCCCAGGGGGGAACGATTGGCGGATCTGATAGCACAGCACGTCGGCGTCCCGCTTCTGCTCCCGGCCCGTGATGGTTTTGTACCGGGCCTTGCTCAAAAGAAACTCGCTGTCGGCGGTGAGGGGGTCGCACTCATAGGAGCGGATCAAGGCCCCGTCCAGTGTCTTTTCCGGGTTCTGGCCGTAGTCGAAGCGGTCAGACAGGGATTCCAGGATCGACTTGCCCCCGCTGATATGGTGAGACTTTAGATAGGTCGTCGCCAGGAACAGCACCCCCTTTCAAAATCGGTTCTCCCCACTTCTGGACACGGTGTCCAGAAGTAGGGACAGCCGGGGAGCGGCCTGGGCCGCCCCCTCGGTTCACATCGCCACCACTTGGGCCAGCTTCTCCAGCAGCTCGGACAGCGGCCCCCACAGGTCAGCGTAGTCCTTTTGGAGCGCCTGGAGCTCGTTGGGATAGAGGCCGCCGTAGGTGTTCACATGGAGCGCCGCCTGATTGAGATTGTTGGCGCACCGCCGCTGGAGGGACACCAGCTCCCGCACCGGGGAGAGGTCCACCTGGAGCACATAGCCATTGAGGGCCATTTTTCGGACGTAGGCGCTCATATTGCGGACGCCCACTTGCTCCATACGGGTCCTGATTGCTTGCAGCTCCTCCGGGCTCACCCAAACGTAAAGCGGCACGTTTCGGACGCGCTTTTTTCCCGCCACGGCTACCTCTCGCCCCGATCCGGGGCGTCCTTTTTGGGGCCGGGCGGGGCCTGCCGCTCCTGGGCCAGTTTGCCCGCCTCCTCCATCTGCCGGGAGATGGAGGGCTTTTCCCGCTTATGTTCAGCGGCGACCCGCTGCCGCTCCACGGTGTCCGCCCGCTGGGACAACTGCTCCGGGGTGACAAACTCCTTGACAACGTAGCTCCCGAAGTCGGGGTAAAACCACGTCAGCCGTTTGGCGTCAGGGATATGCTTGGCGTCCTCCCAACGGCCCACCACCTCGGCCTGCCGCTCCATCCGCTCTTTCATGTCCGGGTTATCCTTGGAGGGCCGCAGCTCATAGTCCGCCATATCCTTTTCCGACAGGGGGCGCGTGTAGGTCAAATGCCCCCAGGCCAGGAACGCGCCGCCCTCCACGGGAACGCGCTGGTCGTAGTTCACGATCTCGTCCGGGTCGTTGTGGGGCGGCTTGGGGAACGTGGCAATGTCCACAGGCCGTTGGGTGGAGTAATATTTGTAAAGGCCGGGCTCCTCGGTCCATGCCACCTTGACGGAAAACTGCCGCTGGTAGTCCCGCACCCGGTCGGCAAGGTCCCGCTCCAGCGCGGCCCGGTCGCTGCCGTAGTGCCCCCACTCATACTGCCGCCTGCCGTGTTCGTCGTCATAGCAGGCCCAGGTCACAAAGGGCTGTGGGGCGGTAGGGTGCTCCCCCAGGGCAAAGCCCCGGCCATTTTCCAGCATGACCACTTTCAAAATCTCATAGCCTTGATTTTTGTCCATGTTGATCTCCTCCAAAATGTTGACAGTATGAAGCCGAAACAGAGGCGGGGCGGGAAATCATACGGCCCGCCCCTGTCCGGCGTCTGGAAAGCCTTGAAAACACGGGACTTTTGAGGGTCTAATTGTCAACAGGTCAGCCCCGTTTTTTCCTCATGTGATCCCGCTGCTGTTTTCTGTGCGCGGCCTGGGCGCAGGCGGGGGAACAGTAGCGCCGCCGCCCTCCCAGGAGGGCGTGCCGCCCGCAGACGGGGCAGGCCCGCGTTTCCACCGGGGCCGGGGCGGTCAGGGCCGCCTCCAGCGCCGGGTCCAGAGGCAGGACCGCCGCCCGGAAGTACCGGCACAGGGGCCCCGTCCAGGTTTTCCCCAGCATATAACACTCGCAGTCCAAAGGCAAGCATCCCACGTCCCGGTCATAATTGGCGCACCACTTCACCACCAGGGCCCGGATCGCCGCCCGCTCCTCGCGGGTGAGCTCCCGCTGGTCCATGCCGTCACCTCCCCCCGCCGGGTCCGGCCCGGCTCCGCAGATAGGCCCGGAAGCAGGTCACGCACCGCAGGCCCCGCCAGTAGGGACACCCCTCACACTCCGATCCCTTGGGGGCCGGGGTGGGCTCCGGGGGCAGGTGGTAGGTGGGCTGCTTCATAAAGGGCTCATAGGGGCTGTTGGTGAAATTCACTCGTCCCCTCCCTCGTCCTCGTCGTCCACGTCCCAGGGGGGCTCGTCGTCGTAGTCGTCGGGCTCGTCATAGTCGGCGTGGTCCTCCTCCGGCTCCGCCGCCCGCTGCTGCTTGGGACGGTAAATCTTGAAGTACCACCCGGCTCCGCCGCCCAGGGTCAGCACCGCCAGGGCTGCCAGGAGCATCCCGGCCCCGCCCGTCTTCTGGGGCTCCGGCTCCGGGTCAGGGTCAGGTTCGGGCTCCGGGTCCGGCTCCGTCACAGGGGGCGGGGCCTCCGGCTCCTGGTCCTGCTCGGCCAGGGCCATCAGGTCGGACACAGTGACAGCGTTCAGAAAATACACATTTTCCGTACTCCGCTGCCGGTCGATCACCAGATAGAAAACCGCCTCGTCCGCCGTGGTGATGGTGAAAAACTCCTTGCCGTCCTCGTCGGTGGCGTTGTCCACCACCGTCCCCGTTCCGTCCGGGGTGAACGGCTGGGGCTCCGGCGGCTGCTCCACGGGCAGGGGGTCCACCGGCTCCAGGCCCACCCTCGTCGTCGCAAGCTCCATATCCCTCGCTTCCGCCTCCGGCGAAAGCTCGCTCATTTCGCTGCTCCTCCTCTCCCCACAAAGTCCATCGACTTTGTGGGGGACCCAATCAATGTACTCGCTGCCCTCGCTCTCGTCGCCGCCGCCAGCGTAGGCGGGGACGGTGAGCACCCCCACCATCAGAACGGCGCAGAGCATAGCTGCCAGCATCCGGGATTTCTTCATCAAGTCTCCTCCTTTCCCTCGCCGGACTTCTGGACACCGTGTCCAGAGGGCCCGTCCCGGAACTGCCGGAGGAGGGCGGGCAGCTCGTCCAGGGACACACTCATGCCCCGCACGATGTCCACGATCTCCTCATTCTCGGCCTCCCGGTGCTTCTGCTCCAGCTCTTTCAGCCGGGCCTGCTGCTCGTTGATCTTGGCCTTGACTTTCTCCATCTCGGCCCAAATTTTCGCGCTCTTGCTGACTGCCATTAAAAACCTCCTTGTTCATGGTAAACGCCCCCAGGCGTAAAAATGGGACTGCCAGTAGCTTGTATTCAGACTTGTAAATTGCACCGGGTCCCCACAGTGCAGCATCATTCCGTCTCCCACATAGAGCCCACAGTGGGTCACGCCGTCCGGGTTGGGCGCGTCGTAGGTGTAGCGGAAAAATACAAGGTCGCCGGGCCGTGGGGAGCTGACGGGGGTGCAGTAGTTATAGAGCCCCTGGGCCCCCAGGCGGCCCACGTCCCAGCCGCATTGGTTCAGCACATAGGACAGGAAGCCGGAACAGTCAAAGGACGTGGCCGGGGAGCTGCCGCCCCAAACGTAGGGATAGCCCAGGTACTTCTCCGCCTCGGTGAGCAAGGCGGCAAACCGTTCATCGGACAGGTATTCCTCCGGCACATCGTAGGGCCGGGGCGGGTTGGTGATGTACTTGTCCACATAGCCGGAATTGGGGAACAGGTCGGGCCGGTTGCCCAGGGCGGCCATGTAGAGTGCGTACCGGGAAAGCTGCTCCCCGCTCATGATGTAAATGGGCAGGTGGGACAGGTCCTCGTTTTTCAGCGTCACCGTGCAAATGTAATAGTCGTAGTACACGCGGTAGCTGCTTGTGTGGGTGTTGCCCTCGCTGTCGGTCCAGGTGTCCGTCTCGATGTAATACCGCCGCTCCGTCACCACGTTTTCGGTCAAAATGTACTGCCGGTCAAAAATGGTCTGGAGGGTCCCCCGCACCTCCTCCAGCGTCCACTCCCCCTCGTGGAGCGCGGAGAGCATGGAGATCAGCACATAGGGGTCATGCTCGATGGCGTCCAGGTCGAAGTGGTATTCGTCGTAGTCGTGGGTGCTGGTGTAGGTGTCAAGGTAGTGTTGCAGCTCCGCCTCCAACGCGCAGTAGGCGGCCTCGGCCCCCAGCATATCCCCGTCCTGGGCGGGGTAGGTGCTGGCCCCGATCCCCCCGATGATCCCGTTGCCCAGCGTCACCAGGGAGGAGGCGCAGGACTGGACCGTAAACAGGAGGAGGACGCAGCACAGGGCGATCACCACCCCGCCAGGGTGCCTCTTGACGAAGCCAGCCACTTTCTCCGCCAGCTTCTCCGCAGAGACGGCGGTTTTTTCGGCGGCCTTGGCTCCCTGTTTGGCGGCCTCCCGCGCCTGTTTCGCGTACTGCCGCTTTTGGCGCTGCTTCTGCGCAAACCGGGCGATGGCGTTCTTGCCCAGCTCCGGGTGCTTCTCCAGCTCCATTTGAAAGCGGTGCTCCGCCGTGGCCTTGACATACCGGCGCTCGGCGCGGGCGGCGGCCTTGGCCGGGTGGTCCCGGATGGCCTGCCGCACCGTCCGGGCCGTTTTCCGCCCCACGGCCTCGCCCACCAGCTCGGAGTGGTGGGCCCCCTCGGTGCCCACGTTCTCATGCTCCACCTCATAAATTTTGCCGTGGACAAAACCGTGGAGGCCCCAGCCAGCGGCCCCCGCTGCCCGGTGAACGGGGCCGAGGGGCTTGGGCGGGGCCTGGGCCGCCAGCTTCTCCTGGGCCTTTCCCATGCGCAGCTTGGCCTTTTCCGCCTTGACCGCGCTCTGCTCCGCCCGCGTCTGCCCCTGGGCGCTCCGCTTCTTCCCCTCCTGCCGCAGCCGTTCGGAGGGCCGGGCCCGTTCGCTCTCCTGGTGGAGTTTGGATTTGTGGTCAGATTTGCGGGGCCTCTGGACACGGTGTCCAGAGGCAGGCCGGGCTTTACTCTTGCCCATTGGCCTTGTCCTCCGGCTTGGTCGTCAGCAGGGTATAGAGCTCGGTGTCC
>CAMXKT010000106.1 GCA_947244595.1 uncultured Oscillibacter sp.
CCCAGATTTCCGACGTGACGCTGTGCCTCAGCATCCTGGAGCAGCTGGGCGCGGGGGTTCGCAGCATCGACCGGCACACCGTGGAGGTGGACTGCCGTCACATCCACTCCACCCGCACGCCCTACGACCTGGCCCGGCGTATCCGGGCGTCCACCTACTTCATCGGCGCTCTGCTGGGCCGCTTCGGCCAGGCGGAGGTGGCCCTGCCCGGCGGGTGCAACTTCGGCGGCGTCCGGCCCATCGACCAGCACATCAAGGGCTTCAACGCCCTGGGGGCCACTGTGGCGGTGGAGGGCGGCTTCATCCGGGCCACCGTGGGCGAGGAGCGCCTCAAGGGCGCCAGCATTTATCTGGATGTTGTGTCCGTGGGGGCCACTATGAACATCATGATGGCCGCCGTCATGGCGGAGGGCCGCACGGTTATCGAAAACGCCGCCAAGGAGCCCCACATCGTGGATCTGGCCAACTTCCTGAACTCCATGGGGGCCAACATCCGGGGCGCGGGCACGGACACCATTAAAATTCGCGGCGTGGACCGCCTCCGGGGCGGCAGCTACGCCATCATCCCCGACCAGATCGAGGCGGGCACCTACATGGCCGCCGCCGCCGCCGCGGGCGGGCAGATTCTGGTGAAGAACATCATCCCGAAACACATGGACTGCATCACCGCCAAGCTCCAGGAGTGCGGCGTGGAGGTGGAGGAGCACGAGGACACCCTCCTGGTCCGCCGGAACGGGCTCCTGCGCCGGGCCAACATCAAGACGTTGCCCTATCCCGGCTTCCCCACGGACATGCAGCCCCAGATCACCACGGTCCTCTCCCTGGCCCAGGGCATCTCCCTGGTGACGGAGAGCGTGTGGTGCAGCCGCTACCGCTATGTGGACGAGCTTCGCCGCATGGGGGCCAACATCCAGGTGGACGACAAGACCGCCGTGGTGGAGGGCGTGGACCATCTGGTGGGCGCGCCCATCCAGGCCTCGGACCTCCGGGCGGGAGCCGCCCTGGTCATCGCCGCCCTGGCGGCCAAGGGGCAGAGCGAGATCTCCTGCGTGCACTACATTGAGCGAGGCTATGAGAACCTTGTTGAAAAGCTCCGGGGCCTGGGGGCCGACATCCGGGCCGTGGAGGAGGAGCCGGAGGACCGCCGGCGGCTGCGCTTGGGCTGACATTGGAATTTTTCCGGGAGATGGAAGACAACCCCTTCCGTCTCCCGGTTTTGAGTATCTGGGAGCACGTATGAAGATTGTAGAAATCGAGTTCAGGACGCCGGAGCTGCTGGATCGTCTGCTGGAGGTCTGGGAGGCGTCCGTCAGGGCGACCCACCTCTTTTTGTCCCCCGCCGAAATCGAGGCTATCAAGGCGTACGTTCCCCATGCGCTGAGGGAGGTCCCCCACTTGGTCGTTGCGGAGGAGGAGCCGGGATTCCCCATTGGATTTATGGGCGTCGCCGGGCGGCGGCTGGAGATGCTGTTTCTCTCCCCGGAGGAGCGGGGGAAGGGCCTTGGCAGGAAGCTGCTGCAATATGGCATGGACCATTACCGGGTCGGCGAGCTGGCCGTCAACGAACAGAATCCCCAGGCCAGGGGCTTTTATGAGCGCATGGGCTTCCGTGTTGTCAAGCGTACGGAGACGGACGAGCAGGGCGGGCCCTACCCGCTTTTATACATGAGGCTGTAAGCGCGGAGGAGGAACGGCATGCCGGATCTGAGCACCATGAAAAACATCGGCAAAGAGATGTCCCGGAAGCTGACCGCCGTGGGCATCCGCTCCCCGGAGGAGTTGGCCGCCGCCGGGGCCAAGGACGCCTTTTTCCGTTTGAAAACCATGTATCCGAATGTCTGCCTGGTCCACCTCTACGCTCTGGAGGGGGCCATCCGGGACGTGGACTACAACCGCCTCCCCGACGAGGTCCGGGAGGACCTGAAAGCGTTCAGCGACTATTTGAAAGGCAAAGGAGGGCCCAACCCTTGACCACCGTACATACCCTGGCCAGCGGCTCTTCCGGGAACGCGCTGGTCCTCTCCTGGGAGGGGGGAACGATTTTAGTGGACGCGGGCATCTCCTGCCGCCGGATCCGCCAGGGGCTTCAAGCCCAGGGCCTGGACCTTCCCGACCTAGACGGCGTTTTCATCACCCACACCCACTCGGACCACATCTCCGGCCTCCAGACGCTCATCAAGCACACGGACTGCCCCGTCTACGCCTCCGCCCAGGCGGGGCGGGACCTGCTCCGCCGGATGGTCCTTCTGGAGGACCGCCTGCGGGAGGCGGAGGGAACCATTTTTGTGAAGGACTGCGCTGTCACCCCTTTTCCCACCTCCCACGACTCCCCCGGCTCCCTAGGCTATCGGTTCGACACCCCCGACGGGGGCTTCGGCCTGCTGACGGACAGCGGCTTCGTCACGCCGGAGGCGGAGGCCGTCCTGCCCGGCGTGGCCCTGGCGGTGCTGGAGGCCAACCACGATGTGGAGGCCGTCCGCAGCGGGCCTTATCCCTACTTTTTAAGGGAACGCATCCTGGGCCCGGTTGGGCACCTGAAGAACGAGGACGCCGCTGCCTTCGCCGTGGCCCTGGCCAGGGCGGGGGCCCGGGAAATCGTCCTGGCCCACCTGAGCTTGGAGAACAACACCCCCGCCATGGCCCTCCGGGCGGTGGAGACGGCCCTCAGCGCCGCGGGGCTGAGCCCCCGCCTTTCCGCCGCGCCCCGGGACCGGCTCAGCGGGGCCTACGTGCTGGAAGGAGGCGCGGTATGCAGCGAATCACCCTTCTCTGCGTAGGGAAGCTGAAGGAGAAGTTCTACGCCGAGGCGGCGGCGGAGTACGTCAAGCGCCTGAGCCGCTATTGTAAGCTGGACATCGTGGAGCTTCCCGAGGAGCGATTGCCGGAGGGCCCTTCCCCCGCCCAGATCGACGCCGCCTTGGCGAAGGAGGCGGAGGCCATTCGTGGAAAACTGCCGCCGTCTTGTACTCTCGCGGCCCTGTGCGTGGAGGGCCGGGAGCGGTCCAGCGAAGACCTGGCGGAGCTTATGGCCCGGTGGGCCAACCGGGGGGAGAGCCGGGTGGTGTTCCTGATCGGCGGGTCCCATGGGCTTCACGAGTCCGTGAAGGCGGAGGCCGCAGAGAAGCTCTCCATGTCGCCGATGACGTTTCCGCACCACCTGGCGCGGGTGATGCTGCTGGAGCAGATTTATCGGGCTTATCAGATTAATGCCGGGACGCGGTATCATAAATGAGTCCTGGCTCCGTCAAGGGGATAGATTGTACTCGCCCCGCCCGCAAGGGCGCGTAAACCTCCCCCCTTGCAAAAGGGAAAAATTATGGTATAATGTATCATCCCTATGAAATCATAGAAATCAGGTGAATACAATGACCCTCACAAAAATCGCGGCGGTCTTCGCCGACAAGGAATCCCTCGACGGGCAGACCGTCACCGTGGGCGGCTGGGCCCGCACCATCCGGGACATGAAGAACTTCGGCTTCATCGAGCTGAACGACGGCTCCTGCCTCAAAAACCTCCAGGTGGTCATGGAGACCGGGGTCCTGGAGAATTACAAGGACATCGCCGCCCAGAACGTGGGCGCGGCCCTCATCGTCACGGGGACCGTGGTCCTCACCCCGGAGGCCAAGCAGCCCCTGGAGCTGAAAGCTGAAAAGATCGAGGTGGAGGGCCCCTCCACCCCGGACTATCCCCTCCAGAAGAAGCGGCACACCGTGGAGTACCTGCGGACCATCCAGCACCTGCGGCCCAGGACGAATTTGTTCTCCGCCGCCTTCCGGGTCCGGAGCGCCGCCGCTTTCGCCATCCACGAGTTCTTCCAGAGCCGGGGCTTCGTCTACGTCCACACCCCCATCATTACCGCCAGCGACTGCGAGGGCGCCGGGGAGATGTTTCGGGTCACCACCCTGGACCCTGAGAATCCCCCCCGGACCGAGGACGGAAAGGTGGACTTCACCCAGGACTTTTTCGGCAAGCCCGCCAACCTGACGGTCTCGGGCCAGCTGAACGCGGAGAACTTCGCCATGGCCTTCGGGGACGTGTACACCTTCGGCCCCACCTTCCGGGCGGAGAACTCCAACACCCAGCGCCATGCCGCCGAGTTCTGGATGATCGAGCCGGAGATGGCCTTCTGCGACCTGGCGGGAGATATGGACGTGGCCGAGGCTATGATCAAGTACGCCATCCGGCAGGTCTGTGAGCGTTGCCCCGACGAGATCAACTTCTTCAACAGCTTCGTGGACAAGGGTCTCAAGGAGCGGCTGGAGCACGTGGCCTCCTCCGACTTCGGCCGGGTGAGCTACACCGAGGCCGTGGAGATCCTGGAGAAGAACAACGACAAGTTTGACTACAAGGTCTACTGGGGCTGCGACCTCCAGACGGAGCACGAGCGGTATCTCACCGAGCAGGTCTTCAAGCGCCCCGTCTTCGTCACGGACTACCCCAAGGAGATCAAGGCCTTCTATATGCGGTTGAACGACGACGGGAAGACCGTGGCCGCGGCGGACTGCCTGGTCCCCGGCATTGGGGAGATCATCGGCGGCAGCCAGCGCGAGGAGCGCCTGGACATTCTGGAGCGCCGGATCAAGGAGCTGAACATGGACCCGGAGAGCTACTGGTGGTACTGCGATTTGCGGCGCTACGGCTCCTGCCGCCACGCAGGCTTCGGCCTGGGCTTCGAGCGGCTGGTGATGTACCTGACGGGCGTCTCCAACATCCGGGACGTGCTGCCCCATCCCCGGACTGTGGGCAGCGCCGACTTCTAAGCGTGCGCTTGGCGATGATAAAAAAGCTCCCCCGAGAGGGGGAGTTTTTTCTCGCCCTGACGGGCGGGGCAGAATGGCAACCAGCGATGGCTGGTTCATTGCACCCCCCATTTCGTCGGGGCGAAATCCGTTTCGCTCCGCAGCCGCCTGGGGGCGACGGCTTCGCTGCACTCCTTTGCCCCTCCTCTCCCCACCGCGCGGGGCGCGGCGGGGGCCCCTGTTTTCCTTCCAGAAGGAAAAGAGAAAACGGGCCGTGCACGGTCCAAAAGAGAAAAGGAAGTATCACCCCTGCGGGGGGGCGAGGGACGGAAGGACGCGGCTGGTGTGCTTCCGTTTTTTACACAAGTCTCCAGTCCGCGGCGTAGTCTTAGCGGGGGTTTGGATATCGTCGAATCGACCAGCTCCTCTTTCCGCTGCCCTGGCGCTGGAGGGGGCTCCGCCCGAAGGGCGGTGGGGATTGTTCCAGGCTGTTTCAACCGCCAGCTTAGCGGCAGCGAGGACGGGAGATCAGTCCATGCATCGACCTCCAAACCCCCGCTCGCACTACGCCGCGGGTAGGGACTTGCGTACCAAACAGTCTGTACCGCAGCCGCGCCCCCGTTTTCTCTCTTCCACCGTGCACGGCGCATTCTCTCTTTTCGCAA
>CAMXKT010000107.1 GCA_947244595.1 uncultured Oscillibacter sp.
GTCCGCTGCACCGGCGGCGTGAACGCGAAAAAACGCTTTGACTACGTGGGCGTCAAGGACTGCATCTCCGCGACGAAGGTTGCGGGCGGTCCCCTGGAGTGCGCTTTCGGCTGCCTGGGCTTCGGCTCCTGCGTGGCGGCCTGCCAGTTCGGCGCCATGTCCATCGGCCCCAACGGCACCGCCGTGGTGGACCCGGACAAGTGCACCGCCTGCATGGCCTGCGCCAATGCCTGCCCCCGTCACCTGATCGTGTCCGTCCCCGCCTCCAAGAAGGTCCACGTGGGCTGCGCGAACCAGGACAAGGGCAAAGCGGCCATGAGCGTCTGCTCCTCCTCCTGCATCGGCTGCGGCTTGTGCCAGAAGGAGTGCAAAAAAGACGCTATCCATGTGGAAAACGGCGTGGCGGTCATCGACTACGAAAAGTGCGTGGGCTGCAAGCTCTGCACCAAGGTCTGCCCGCGAGACGCCATCCTCCCCGTGGCTACCGCCGAGGAGAAGGAAAAGTACAAGGCTATCAAGAAGGCCCAGGCCGAAAAGGCCAAGGCCGCCGCGGAAGCCAAGGCCGCGGAGACTGCTGCGAAATAAACGAAGCGCCGCGAGACGCCCCGGAATTTTCCGGGGCGTCTTTTTGCGCCCAAAGGTTGATCTGGATTTTTATGGAATTTGTCGGCGGGCCTTGCATTCTGCCGGAAGATGCCGTATGATAGAACATACCCCGGCAGAGCCGGGGAGAACAGGCAGAGTAGGGACGCACGTGTAGAAGTGCCGGGAAGACGGGGAGTTGCTTTCCGGACGAAGGGAGACCTTCTCCCGCAGTGCGCGTCCCGCATCCCGCTGCCGCATATGGGAACGGGCTTCCTCTGTGCGGCGTGCTGCCGCAATTTAGAGGAGGTATTTTTTATGTCCAAAACAAGAAGAATGTGCTACGCCGCGCTGCTGGCCGCCATGTACGTGCCCCTGGCCCTCTACGTGGCCGTCCAGGTGGGGAACGTGCGGATTTCCTTCGGCTCCCTGCCGGTGGTGGCGGCCGCCCTGCTCTTCGGCCCCCTGGACGCGGTGGTGGTGGCCATGGTGGGCGAGTTTTTTAAGCAGATTCTGACCTACGGCGTCACCTACACCACGGTGCTGTATCTCATTCCTCCGGCCCTCCGGGGACTGGTGGTGGGCCTTGGGGCTGTGCTGCTCCTCCGTCAGGGACAGCGGCTGGAGGACCGGCGGGCCCTGTGCTGCGCCGTCTGCGTCGCAGCGGCCCTCTGCACCACCGTGGGCAACACCCTGGTGAACTGGCTGGACAGCGTGCTGATGGGATACTACTTTCCCGGTTTGATCTTAGGCGACCTGATCTGGCGGCTCATTGTGGGCATGATCAACGCCGTGGTCATGGCCTCCCTGGCCATTCCCCTGGTAAAGACCCTCCGGCGGCGGAACGCCGTCTCCGGCCTGTAAGGGAGGGCGCTGCATGACCGGACAAGAAGCCGTCGACTATATCTGGTCCCACAACTGGGCGTCTCGCGCCCCGGGCCTGGATCGCATCCGGGAGCTGCTCCTCCACTTGGGGGACCCGCAGAGGGAGCTGAAATTTATCCACGTGGCCGGGACCAACGGCAAGGGCAGCGTCTGCGCCTGTCTCGCCTCCGTGCTGGAGGCGGCGGGCTATCGGGTGGGGCTGAACACCTCCCCCCACTTGGAGCGCTTCCACGAGCGCATCCGGGTGAACGGGGAGGAGATCTCCGACGAGGCCCTGGGGGCGGTGATGGACCGGGTCCGCCCCGCCGCCGAGGCCATGCCGGAGCACCCCACGGAGTTTGAGCTGATCACCGCCGCCGCCTTTCTGCACTTCCTGGAGCGGCGCTGTGATGTGGTGGTTCTGGAAACCGGCCTGGGCGGGGCCCTGGACGCCTCCAACGTCATTGAGACTCCGGAACTGGCGGTGCTCACCGCCATGGGCATGGACCACGCCGCCATCCTGGGGCCCACCCTGGGAGACATTGCCGCCGCCAAGGCGGGG
This sequence comes from uncultured Oscillibacter sp., assembly GCA_947244595.1. Classification (GTDB taxonomy): domain Bacteria; phylum Bacillota; class Clostridia; order Oscillospirales; family Oscillospiraceae; genus Oscillibacter. Next base: position 2,009 of record CAMXKT010000107.1, read on the forward strand.
ATCATCAAGCCGGGTGGGACCGTAATCAGCCGGGGCGGCTGCCCCGAGACGGACCAGGTGTTCCGCCGGACCTGCCGGGAGCGGGGGGCGGACCTCACAGAGCTGGACCTCTCCCGTCTGACGGTCCGGCGTTTGAGCTTGGAGGGTGTGGTTTTCGACTTCGCCCCCTGGGAGGGCCTGGCCATCCCATTGGCGGGAGCCTATCAGGCGGAGAACGCCGCCCTGGCCCTGACGGCCCTGGAAGCCCTGGAGAAGAAGGGTTGGAGCGTCCCGGAGGAGGCCGTCCGCCGGGGTCTGGCGGCGGTCCGCTGGCCCGGGCGCTTCGAGGTGCTGGGGCGTTCTCCGGTTTTCATCCTGGACGGGGCCCACAACGCCCACGGCATGAGGGCGGCGGTGGAGAGCCTGAGGGCGCTGTTCCCGGGGAGGAGGCTGACCTTCCTCCTGGGTATCCTGGCGGACAAGGACGCCGGGGAGATGCTGGACCTGCTGGCCCCTCTGGCGGAGCGGGCCTTCGTCCTCCGGCCCGACAGTCCCCGGGCCCTGGACCCGGCGGCGCTGTGCGGCCTTCTGGAGGCCCGGGGCGTGGAAGCCCGGCCCTGCGCCTCGGCAGGGGAGGGGCTGGAAGCCGCCTTGGCGGCGGCGGGAGAGGACGGCGTGATCTGCGCCATGGGGTCGCTGTACCTCTGCGGCGAGGTCCGGTCCGCCTGGTTTGAGAACCTGCGTTCACAACCGTTGAACGCCGTTTGACCGGTCTTTTTCCCGTCATACCGCGTCGCTTTCCCTTGCCATACGTCAGTATGGCTGCGAAAAAGCTCCTTGCCTGACAGGAAAAATCCTCGGCCATCCGGCATTCCCCGATTATGAACACAGGTTCAAAACCCGTTAAACAGTTAAAAACTCCGCCCGGCGGCTTGACAAGCCGGGCGGATACCTTTATGATATAGAGAACATCGCAGAAAAAGTTCAAAATTTTTCCAGGCGGCGGAAGGAACGATCCGCCGCAATGCCGGGAACGGCAAGGGAGGGGACGCGGAGCTATGGAAGTAATTACCAGTAAGAGCAATCCCCTCTGCGTCCATCTGCGGAAGCTGGCCTCCTCCCGTTCCTACCGCGAGGAAACGGGAGAATTTTTGTGCGACAGCCCCAAGCTCCTCCGGGAGGCGGTCCAGTGGGGCGCGGATATCCGGGCCCTGCTGTACACCGAGGGGACGGAGCCGCCCCCGGAGCTGGAGGGGCGGGTTCCCCGGCTGGCCAGGGTCAGCGAGGCCGTCATGCGCTCCGTCAGCCCCATGGAGACTCCGCAAGGGGCGGTGTTCTCCTGCGCTTCCCCGGATTATAGCCCTCCGGAACGGCTGGAGCCGGACAGTCGGGGACGGCTTCGGTTCCTGGTGCTGGACGGCGTCCAGGACCCGGGCAACGTGGGGACTGTTCTGCGGACGGCGGACGCCTTCGGCGCTACCGTCATTCTGCTTCCCGGCTGCGCCGACCTGAACAACCCCAAGACCCTCCGGGCGGGCATGGGAATCCACTTCCGGTCCTCCATCTACCGCTGCACGCTGGAGGAGCTGACGGCGCTTTTGCGGGAGGCGGGCCTGCCCCTGTACGGCGCGGCCCTCCGGGCCGATACGGCGGACGTGCGGGCGGTGAATCTCAGCTGCTGCGCCATGGCCGTGGGCAGCGAGGGCCGGGGCCTCTCGGCGGCAGTGCTGGCGGCCTGCGATCAGACCGTCCGCATCCCCATGGACCCCCGGTGCGAGTCCCTGAACGCCGCCTCGGCGGCCTCCGTGCTGCTGTGGGAGGCGGCCCGTGAAGATTTATTAAAAATTTGACGCTTGCAATTTGGCTCTATTTAATATAGTATAAAGGACCCTGGAAAAAGGAGGGGCGGGATATGCTGAAATACTGGGTGTGGCTGGCGGAGCTGCCGGGACTGAAGAGCCCCTCGCGGCTGGCGCTGCTGCGGCACTTCGGCTCTCCGGAAGATATTTTCTTCGCCGACCGGGAGGAATTGCTCCTGGCGGAGGATGTGCCCCCGTCTCAGGCGGAATTGGCCTTGGATCACGATCTCTCCGCCGCCGACCGCATCCTGGCGGACTGCCAGCGCTTGGGCCAGAGGATCCTGACCATTCAGGACGCGGAGTATCCCCAGCGGCTGCGGAACATCTTCGACCCGCCTCTGGTGCTCTACGTCCGGGGTCGCATGCCCGCCATCGATGAGGAGGCGGCCGTCGCCGTGGTGGGAACCCGGGACTGCACGCCCTACGGCGTCGCCAGCGCGGAGCGGCTGAGCCAGGAGCTGGCGGCCTGCGGCGCGGTGGTGGTGACGGGCCTTGCCAAGGGCGTGGACGCCGCCGCGGCCAGAGGGGCCCTCCGGGCGGGAGGAACCGTCGTGGGCGTGACGGGCAACGGCCTGGACGTCTACTACCCCTGGGAGAGCCGAGACCTCTATGAGGACGTGGCCGCCGCCGGGGCGCTGATCTCCGAGTACCCGCCGGGCTCCGAGCCGGAGAAGCACCACTTCCCCGCCCGGAACCGGATCATGTCCGGCCTCAGCGTGGCGGCTCTGGTGGTGGAGGCCCCGGAGCGCAGCGGCGCGCTGATCACCGCCCGGCTGGCCCTGGAGCAGGGCCGGGAGATCTACGCCGTTCCCGGGCCCATCGGCGCTCCGGCCAGCGTGGGCTGCAACCGCCTGATCCGGGACGGAGCGGGCCTGGCGGCGGAGGGCTGGGACGTGCTGCGGGACTTTCAGGAGCGCTTCCCGGAGAAGCTCCGGGCCGCCAGGGACCTGCCTGCCTGGACGCCTCTGCCCACCCGGCGGCGGGCCGAGCCCCGGCGGAGGCCGGAAACGGAGCCGAAGGAGGAGCCCAAGCCCGCACTTCGGACTGTGAGTCCGTCGGGACTGACGGACGATCAGATCGCCCTTCTGCGGGTCCTGGAACCGGAGAGGCCCATTCAGGTGGACGACCTGATCGAGGCCACCGGCATTCCCGCCCGGCGGGTCTCGTCGGCGCTGACCATGCTGGAGATCGACGGCTGTGTACAGCAGCATGACGGCAAGCGCTACACCCGGACCGTAACGCTGGAGGAAAAGAAAGTGGAGAAATCGGGCTCCTCGGTCAACGCCTGATTTCTCATTGAGCGAAGTTCCCTCATTAACCTGGAGGTAATCAAGACTATGGCAAAGCAGTATCTGGTCATCGTGGAATCCCCGGCGAAGGCCAAGACCATCGGAAAGTATCTGGGGAAGGAGTACACCGTCAAGGCCTGCATGGGCCACCTGCGGGACCTGCCCAAGAGCAAGCTGGGCGTGGACCCGGAGCAGGATTT
>CAMXKT010000108.1 GCA_947244595.1 uncultured Oscillibacter sp.
AGGACAAAGATCGCCGCGGGGCTGGTCAAAGGGGACCTGGCGGAGATGAAAAAGCTCCTGGACCCCAGCGAGGTGGGGGGGACCCCCTTCCTGGGCATCTCCAAGCCCGTTATCAAGGCTCACGGCTCTTCGGACGCCCGGGCCGTGCGAAACGCCATCCTCCGGGCGGAGGAATACGCCGCCAGCGGCTTCATCGCCGACGTGGAGGAGAACATCGAATTGATGAAAGTCGGAACAAATAGGCAAAATTTGCCGGATGCCCCTTGACAGCACGGCGGCAGTTGCCGTATGATAGGCTTCATGAAAGGGCTGTTGTTTCAAGGGCAGTCAAGTCTATAAGGAGTGAAACGGCAATGTCAAACGAAGAGATTTTAAGCGTGCTGCGGGGACTGGTAGCGGAGCAGTTTGCCAAGGAGCCGGAGGAGATCACCTTGGACACCGCTTTCGAGGGCGACTTGGGCGCGGACTCCGTGGACCTCGTGGAATTGGTCATGGCCATGGAGGAGGAGTTCGAGGTCGGCGAGATCGAGGAGGAGGAGCTTTCCTCTCTCAAGACCGTAGGCGACGCGGTGAACTATCTGGCCAATAAGCTGAACAAGTAAGGTAACTGAGAATCATCGAAAGGACGAGAAGAGTTATCTGACGGGAAGGAAGATAGTTACGAAAGAAACCCAGGAGGGGTGTCTTTCGTTTTCAATCAGAAGTTTTTCAACTTGTTGAAAAACTTGCCCCCGTCGAAAACGCTTTTTCGACGGGGACCGATCATGCAGGATCTGGAGAAAAAACTGGATTACGTTTTCCGGAACAAGGCGCTGCTGGAGGAGGCCCTGTGCCACAGCTCTTACGCCAACGAGCACCGGGCGGACCACCTGTCCAGCAACGAGCGCCTGGAGTTCCTGGGGGATTCGGTGCTGGGCTTCGTGACGGCGGAATTCCTCTTTGCCCAGCACCCGGACCTGCCGGAGGGGGACCTGACCCGCATCCGGGCGGCCCTGGTGTGCGAGCAGAGCCTCTACGAGGTGGCCAGGAAGCTGAACCTGGGGGCCTATCTGCGCCTGGGCCGGGGAGAGGAGTCCGGCGGGGGCCGGACCCGGACCTCCATTTTGGCGGACGCCACGGAGGCGGTCTTCGCCGCGGTGTACCTGGACGGGGGCATCGCCGCGGCCTCGGCGCTGATCCACCGGATCCTGCTGGACGCGGAGCGGGAAGAGGTGGTGGAGGAGCGCCGCCGGGACTACAAGACGGCCCTCCAGGAGCTGGTCCAGCGTCAGGCGGACCAGGTGCTGACCTACCGCATGGTGGGGGAGCAGGGCCCGGACCACGCCAAGACCTTTGTGGCGGAAGTTCTGCTGAACGGCGCGCCCATCGGCTCCGGCTCCGGGCACAGCAAGAAGGAGGCGGAGCAGGCCGCCGCCCGCAGCGCCCTGTCTACTTTTTCTTGAAAGATTTGGGGACTCTTGGTGGCTTCGCCGCTTAGAGTCCCCGTATACCCGAAGGGCAAAAAGTAGCAAAAAGAACTTTAGCGCGCTCTGAAAGTTTGGCGTGTCCTCAAGTTGAAGCGACGGCAACCTAACCTTGCGAATACGATGCACCCCCGGCGGAATCTCTCCGCCGGGGGTTTTTCCGTCTCGTCAGGCGAGCAAAGCGTTGATCTCTTCGATCTCCAAGTCCTGTAAGGCCCAGTTGACGCCGTAGCCCACGACCCGGCTCAGCTCCCGGACCTGCTGGTCCACATCCCGGGTGGTCACCGTCAGAGGATTTTTTCCGTGACGGAGCCGGGTTTCGTCCAGCTCGGCGACGCCCGCCTCCTCTAGCAGGTCCGCCGCCAGGGTAGCGGCATCCACCACCGTGGGTACGCCCACGGCGAACACCGGGATCCCCAGGGTCTCCTGATTCAGCGCCGCCCGGTGGTTCCCCACGCCGGAGCCGGGGACAATACCCGTGTTTGAGAGCTGCACCGTGGTGCACATTCGGCCCACCCGCCGGGCGGCCAGGGCGTCGATGGCGATGACCAGGGCGGGCTTCACCTGCTCCACCAGGCCCCGGACGGCCTCGGCGGACTCTACGCCGGTGGAGCCCAGCACCCCCGCCCGGAACACCGCCACGGGACGGAAGCCGGCGAAGTGCTTGGGACTGGCGGTGATGAGGTGCCGGGTGACCAGCACGCTGTCCGCCGCCAGAGGCCCCACGGCGTCCGGCGTCATGGCGGCGTTCCCCAGGCCCACGATGAGGGCAGGACCCTCCTCGGGAAGCATGGCCTTTAATTGGGACCCCACGGCCCGGACGGCCCGCTCAAAAAAGTCCGGTTTCCGCTGCCAGAAGCTGGTCAGGTCAATGGTGAGATAGGTTCCCTGAGGCTTCCCAAGGGCCGCCTCGCCCCGGCGGTCCAGGATGTCCACACGGGTGACGGGGTAGCCCTCCTCTTTGGACTTCGTGGCCTTGACCCCGGAGAGCCGGGTGGTCTTCTCCGTGGACTCCTGCCAGAGCTCCCGGGCCTCCAGGGCCAGGTCGGTGCGTTTTGCAAACATAGAAGCCGCCTCCCAAACCGAAAATTTTCGGGTTTATGTTTTGCGGAAAACGGCGGAATATGCGAAAAGAGCCCTGAATTTTCAGGGCTCTTTCAACACCAGGGGCAGGTCCACAATGGAGACCCGGCGGCTCATGGCGTACTGCATGGTATATTGAGTGCCGCCGGGAGTGCCGTCGAAGGCGGCGATGAGCAGGGAGGCGTGGTCCACCATGTAGCGGTCCCGCCGCTGCATGCAGTAGGGAGTGTACCGGGCGGAAACCAGGGTTTCAAAATCGCAGGAATCCACCAAGCGCTCGTACCGCTCCCGCTGGTCCGGAGCCCAGGCGTCCGCCTGGGTGGGGCAGGGGACGGCGGCCTCCACGGTAATGTCGGGATGCTGTTCCCGAAGGGCAAGGGCCGCCTCACAGAAGTAAAGGTCGCAGCCCAGGGCCATGCCGCAGAGAAAGTGACGGTACCCCTCCTCATAGGCGGCCTCCAGCGCGTCGGCGATGCGCCGTTTCAGGGAGAGGCAGCGGGGATCTTCCTCGTCATAGCGCCAGGGCAGCTTCCCGGGGCGGTGACCGGTGAAGCAGCAGCTGATCTGTCTGGACCGCATGGGGGACCTCCTCTCCCGGCAGCGTAGTACCACTAGTATAGAACATTCGTTCTGAAATGTAAAGCCTTTTCTTTTCCCGACGGGAGGGGTATAATGAAACTTAAGCGGCGCGCCGCCGCGGGAAGGAGAGAGGGTCTATGCTGTATTCTACCCTATGCTATCTGGAGCGGGGGGACGAGTACCTGATGCTTCACCGGGTGAAGAAGGACCACGACGTGAACCAGGGGAAGTGGATCGGCGTGGGAGGTAAGTTTCAGGACGGGGAGAGCCCTGAGGACTGCGTCCTCCGGGAGTGCTTCGAGGAGACGGGGCTGACCCTGACGGACTACCGCTACCGGGGACTGGTGACCTTTGTGTCCGACCAGGCCCCCACGGAGTACATGCACCTCTTCACCGCTTCCGCCTGGACGGGGACGCCCCACCCCTGTGACGAAGGGGAATTGGCCTGGATCAAGAAGGCGGACCTTCTGTCCCTGCCCCTCTGGGAGGGGGACAAGATCTTCCTCCGCCTCCTGGACGAGGACGCGCCCTTCTTTTCCCTGAAGCTCCGCTATGAGGGGGACCGGCTGGTCTCGGCGGCGCTGAATGGAAAGACCCTGGCTTGAAGACGGTGAAAAGCGTTTGCGGTTTTCGGCGGATTTGGATGTCGTGGGAAAGGTCCTCCGGAAAAAACGGGCGGAGCCGAAGCTCCGCCCGTCTTGAGGCTGGGATGGTTTTCTTTTGGGAAGACTTTGCTTACAGCTTCTCTTTCCGCTTGGGAGAGTTGATGGCTACCAGCCAGGACACCAGCAGGATGACTGCGCCGATGACATAGCCGATATAGTACACGCTCTCGCCCTGGGTCGCGGCGTCCATGGTGAAGAAGTCGCCGATCTGGCCGCCCAGGATAAAGGCCATGGCAACGGGAACGATGAACTTCAAGCAGATGTCCATGAACTTGTTCAGCCAGTGGATCTGCTCCGCGCCGTGGTGAATCTCGTCGGTGATGGGCTTGGTCCGCAGCTCCCAGCCGATCATGATGCTCATGATCAGAGCGCCCGCGGGCATGGCCAGGCCCTCGGAGAAGGCGTCCATGAAGTCCAGCCAGCAGTCGTTCCAGGGGCCCACGCCGATCATTTTCTGGAAGGGCACCCACACGCCGTTGCTGCCCAGGCCGTCCACGGCCACCAGGGCGGCTTCCACCATGATGGCGACGCACACCCAGAACACAGTCTTGGGCCGGCTGCCCTGCTTGCCCTTGCTCTCCGCATGGTCCAGCAGGAAGGTGACGACCACCTCGATCAGGGCGATGGCGGAGGAAATGGCCGCCACCAGCACGAACAGGTAGAAGATCACGCCGAACAGGGGACCGATGGAGCCCATGGCCTGGAACACGTCCTGCAGGGTGATGAACAGCAGCTTGGGTCCGCTGAGGGTGGCGCTGGGTCCGTAGGTCGCCACGGCGGCGGGGATGACAGCGATGCCCGCCATGATGGCCACCAGAGTGTCCGCGAAGACAACCACCACGGAGTTCTTCACAATGTTCTGCTCCTTTTTCATGTAGGAGCCGTAGGTGATGGTGATGCCCATGGCCAGGGACAGGGAGAAGAACATCTGCCCGCCGGCGGTGGCCAGAACGGAGATGAGCCGGGGAGCCGACTCAATGAAGCCCGCTTCCACCGCGTAGCCGGGGAGGAACATGAACTTCAGGCCCTCCGCCGCGCCGGGCAGGGTGACGGACCGGATGATGATGATGACCAGCATCACAAAGAGGGCGGGCATGCCGATGTTGTTGAATTTCTCAATGCCCCCGGAGATGCCGCCCCGGTTGATGAGGTAGCAGATAATCATGAACAGGAAGGTGAACATGACGCAGCCGAAGGGATTGGTCAGCATGGCGCCGAACAGATCCGACCCCGTCTTGATCTCCGCCCCGGCGAAAGCCAGGTTGCTCAGGTTCAGGGACATGTACTCGATGCAGTAGCCGCCCAGAACCGTGTAGAAGCTCAGGATGACGAAGGGAGAGAACACCGCCAGCCAGCC
>CAMXKT010000109.1 GCA_947244595.1 uncultured Oscillibacter sp.
GCCCCAAGCTGATGATGCTGGACGAACCCTCCCTGGGCCTGGCGCCCCTGGTGGTTCAGGACATCTTCTCCATCATCGGGGAGATCAACCGCCAGGGCGTGACGGTGCTCCTCATCGAGCAGAACGCCAACATGGCCCTGAAGATCGCGGATTTGGCCTACGTGCTGGAGACGGGGAACATCACCATGTCCGGCACCGGGGCGGAGCTCCTGGCCAACGAGAAGGTCCGCGAGGCCTACTTGGGCAAAAACGGATAAATTTTGCAAAATTTGGAATTTTTGAAGAAAAGAGGTCCTCAGGGGCCTCTTTTCTTCCTTTTTCTGCCGGAAGAGGGAAGAGAAACGGCGAAAAAAGTCAAAAGTTAGATGCAACTAAGTACTAGACAACGGAAAAAATGTTTGATATAATCCGAGGCAATCGATTACGGAGTGTAAAAATTGGCAAAAAAAGGACGTTTTACCAGTTTGCTCCATAGAATAAAGCAGATAGGAGGCCGTATCATGGATGTAACAGCGATTGGTGAGATTCTGATTGACCTGACCCAGACAGGGGTTAACGCGGCGGGGGTGCCCCAGTTCTCCGCGAACCCCGGCGGAGCGCCCGCCAACGTCGCGGTGGCGGCGGCCCGTCTGGGGGCAAAATCCGCCTTTTGGGGCAAGGTGGGAGACGACGGCTTCGGGGCCTACCTCCGAAAAGTGATGGCGGACAACGGCGTGGACGCCTCCGGCCTGCGCACCGGCAGCCAGCCCACCACCATGGCCGTGGTCTCCGTGGACGAGACCGGGGAGCGGAGCTTCCGCTTTCTCCGGGGGGCGGACCGGGACATCTGCCCGGAGGAGGTGGACGAGGACAAGGTGCTGAAAAGCAAGATCCTCCACTTCGGCTCCGTCAGCCTGACGGCGGGCATGTGCCGCAGCGCCACGATCTTCGCCGCCCGGACGGCCCACAAAAACGGCGGCCTGGTGAGCTACGATCCCAACTACCGTTCCGCCCTCTGGGCCAACCAGGCGGAAGCGGCGGAGTGGATGACCATCCCCCTGCCTCTGGTGGACATCATCAAGCTGGCGGAGGAGGAGCTGCCCCTGCTCACCGGCGTCACGGACCTGGAGGAGGGGACCCGTATCCTGGAAGACCGGGGATTGTCCCTCATCATGGTGACCCTGGGCGGCGAGGGCGTCTTCTGCCGCTGGAAGGGGGAGACCTGGAAGCAGCCCGGCGTCGCCGTCAAGGTGGCGGACACCAATGGCGCGGGGGACACCTTCCTGGGCGCCGTTCTCAGCCGTCTGTGCGCCAGAGGGGGGAGACCCTTGGAGGGCCTGGAGCGGGCGGAGCTGGAGGACATCCTGACCTTTGCCAACCGGGCGGCGGCCATCACCTGCTCCCGCAGCGGGGCGATTCCCGCCATGCCCACTCTGGCGGAGCTGGAAGGAGGGCGTATGCCGTGAGGGTTTCCACCTTTGACCAGCGCCTGGCCCGGCATTATGACGAGCTGAAATGGCTCTACTGTGAGCTTTACAAGAACGAGGAGGCCTTCGCCGACTTCGTGGAAATGCTCCGCCGCAGCTGGGCGGAGCGGAAAAAGCCCCTCCGGGACCAGGACAAGAAGCGGGAGGCGGACCCGGATTGGTACCGCCGCCGGGACCTGCTGGGGATGATGCTCTATGTGAACGCTTTCGCCGGGAACCTGAAGGGCGTGCAGGAGAAGCTGGGCTATCTTCGGGAGTGCGGGGTCAACTACCTGCACCTGATGCCCCTGCTGGAGAGCCCCAAGGGCCGCAGCGACGGGGGCTACGCCGTGTCCGATTTCCGGAAGGTCCAACCCTCCCTGGGGACGATGGAGGATCTGGAGGCTCTGGCGGACGCCTGCCGCCGCCGGGGGATCAGCCTGTGCCTGGACTTTGTGATGAACCACACCAGCGAGGACCACGCCTGGGCCAAGCGGGCCCTGGCCGGGGAGGCGGAGTACCGGGACCGCTATTTCTTCTACGACTCCTGGGACGTCCCCCGGAAGTTTGAGAAGACGGTGCCCCAGGTGTTCCCCACCACCGCGCCGGGGAGCTTCACGGAGCTCCCGGACGGCTCCGTGGTCATGACGAACTTCTATCCCTACCAGTGGGATCTGAATTACGGCAACCCGGCGGTGTTCCGGGACATGACGGAGAACCTGCTGTACCTAACCAACCGGGGTGTGGACGTGATCCGGCTGGACGCCATCCCCTACATCTGGAAGGAGCTGGGCACCGACTGCCGGAACCTGCCCCAGGTACATACCCTGTCCCGGATGCTGCGGATGGTGACGGAGATCGTCTGCCCCAGCGTGCTGCTGCTGGGAGAGGTGGTCATGGAGCCCGTGAAGGTGGCCCCCTACTTCGGCACCACAGAGAAGCCCGAGTGCCACATGCTCTACAACGTCACCACCATGGCCGCCACGTGGCACACCCTGGCCACGGGGGACGTGTCCCTCTTAAAGCGCCAGATGGAGACCGTCTGCGCCCTGCCCAAGGATTTCCTGTTCCTCAACTACCTCCGCTGCCACGACGACATCGGCTGGGGCCTGGACTACCCCTGGCTGGGCCGGACCTTCGGCATGGACGAGGTGGCTCACAAGAAGTATCTCAACGACTACTTCACCGGAAAGTGGCCCGGCAGCCCCGCCCGGGGAGAGCTCTATAACGACGATCCCCGCCTGGGGGACGCCCGCCTCTGCGGCACCACCGCCTCTCTCTGCGGCGTGGAGGCGGCGGAAGCTGAGAAGGACCCCTTCCGGCTGGAGCGGGCCGTGGCCTGCGACCTGACCCTCCACGCCTGGATGCTGTCCCAAAGCGGCATCCCCGTCATCTACAGCGGCGACGAGGTGGGACGGCTCAACGACTGGAGCTATCACGACGACCCCGACAAGCGGGAGGACAGCCGTTACCTTCACCGGGGGGATTTCCAGTGGGACCTGTCGGAGCGGCGCGGGGATCCGGAGACCTATCAGGGCAAGCTCTTCCAGGGCCTGCGGCGCATGGAGGAGCTCCGGGCCCATGAGCCCTGCTTCGACGCTCTAGCGGACGTGTGGGTGGAGGAGAGCGGCAGTTCTCACGTGCTGGCCCTCTGCCGCAGGGCCGGAGACCGGGAGCTGGTGTGCCTCTTCGACTTCGCCGGTGAGTTCGTCCGCGCCCATGTGAACCGGGACGGCGGCTATACCGAGCTGATGTACGGGACCCATTACGACGGCCTCCGGGACGTGGAGCTGTGGCCCAACGGCTTTGCCTGGCTGCTGCGGGACTGAGGGACCAAGGACGTTTTTTAGCGCGGGAAATCCAAAATGGATTTTCCGCGCTTTTCCGATCAGAAGGTTTCAATTACGCCCAAAACAGGTAAACGATTAAATAACATTTGCAAATGGGGCTGGGACGTGGTATCCTATAGACAAGACGCCGGGCGCTCCGGCCACCACGATCAGAAAGGAAGCAGTCTCATGAAACAGTTCACTTATACCATCACCGATCCCGTGGGCATCCACGCCCGTCCCGCCGGCCTGCTGGCGAAGGTTGCCAAGGCCCTGGACAGCACCGTCACCATCACCAAGGGCGAAAAATCCGCCGTCGCCACGAAGCTGATGGCCGTCATGGGCCTGGGCGTCAAGACCGGGGAAACCATCACCTTTACCATCGAGGGCGGAGACGAGGAAGCCAGCGCCGCCGCCATGGAGCAGTTCTGCAAGGAAAACATGTAAGGCCGCTGGGAGGGAACCGCTATGCAAGTTGCAACTGGTAAATCCATTCTGAACGGCATTGCCATCGGCCCCCTGCGCATCTATAAGAAAGCGGAGGCCCAGACCGCCGTTTCCTCCACCCTCACCCCCGAGGAGGAGTACGCCCGCTTCGACGCCGCCCGGGTCAAGGCCCAGGAGCAGCTGGGGGTCCTGTACGACAAGGCCCTGGACGAGGTGGGGGAGGACAATGCCGCCATTTTTGAGATCCACCAGATGATGCTGGACGACGACGACTATCTGGACGCCGTCCGGGGCATCCTGGAGACCCAGGGGGCCACCGCCGAGTACGCGGCGTCCGCCACCGGGGAAAACTTCGCCGCCGCCTTCGCCGCCATGGAGGACGAGTACATGCGGGCCCGGGCCGCCGACGTGAAGGACATCTCCCGCCGGGTGGTCAACGTCCTTCTGGGCGTGGGCGACGCGGACATGATGGCCGACCAGCCCGCCATTCTGGTGGCCGACGACCTGACCCCCAGTGAAACCGTGCAGCTGGACAAGACGAAGCTCCTGGGCTTCATCACCCGCCACGGCTCCTCCAACAGCCACACCGCCATTCTGGCCCGGACCATGAACATCCCCGCCCTGGTGGGGGTGGACTTCCAGGACGAGTGGGACGGGAAGCTGGCCGTCATCGACGGATACAACCACTGCGTGTACATCGAGCCCGCCGCGGAGCTCCTGGCCTCCATGGAGGAGAAGCGGGCCAACGACCTCAAGCAGCAGGCCCTGCTTCAGAGCCTGAAGAAAAAGCCCAACGTCACCCTGGATGGGAAAGAGATCAAGGTCTACGCCAACATCGGAAACGCCGGAGACGTGGGGCTGGTCCTCCAGAACGACGCCCAGGGTATCGGCCTGTTCCGCAGCGAGTTCATTTATCTGGACTCTCAGGACTACCCCTCCGAAGACCAGCAGTTCATGCTGTACAAGCGGGTCGTGGAGACCATGGCCGGGAAGAAGGTCATCATCCGGACCCTGGACATCGGCGCGGACAAGCAGGCGGACTACTTCGAGCTGGATAAAGAAGAGAACCCCGCTCTGGGCTACCGGGCCATCCGCATCTGCCTGACCCGGAAGGAGGTCTTCAAGACCCAGCTCCGGGCCATCCTGCGGGCCAGCGCATTCGGCACGGTGTCCATCATGTTCCCCATGATCATTTCCGTCCGGGAGGTCCGGGACGCCAAGGAGATCCTGGAGGAATGCCGGGCCGAGCTGGAGGAACGGGGCGTGGCCATGGGCAAGGTGGAAATCGGCATCATGGTGGAGACCCCCGCCGCCGTCATGATGGCCGACGAGCTGGCCGAAGAGGTGGAGTTCTTCTCCCTGGGCACCAACGACCTGACCCAGTACACCCTGGCCATTGACCG
>CAMXKT010000110.1 GCA_947244595.1 uncultured Oscillibacter sp.
TGGAAATCCTCCGTCACGTCGATCATGCCCATGTGAGCCTTGGTCTGATAGGTTTTCTTCTCCGTATAGACTGCCATGCTTCGGCCTCCTCAATCGATTTTTTGTATTGTAACACGGTCCGGGCCGTGTTACAATCTCTTTATGAAAAACAAGCAAGGGGGAACGGCCTATGCACGCCGCGCTGATCCAGATGCCGGTGACCGAGAGCAAAAGAGAAAATATCGAGACCGCCTGCCGCCGCCTTCGGGAGGCCAAGGTCCGGGGCGCGGATATCGCCGTCCTGCCGGAGATGTTCTGCTGTCCCTATGACAACGCCTGCTTCCGCTCCTACGGCGAGGAGGCGGGCGGCGAGGCCCGGCGGGCCCTGTCCGGCATGGCGGCGGAGCTGGAGCTGTACGTGGTGGGCGGGTCCCTGCCGGAGCTGGAGGGGGACCGGGTCTACAACACCAGCTTCGTCTACGGGCGGAAGGGGGAGCTCCTGGCCCGGCACCGGAAGGTCCACCTCTTCGACATCGACGTGGAAGGGGGCCAGCGCTTCAAGGAGTCGGACACCCTCTCCCCGGGAAACGCCGTCACCACCTTCGAGACGGAGTTCGGCACCATGGGCCTGTGCGTCTGTTTCGACTTCCGGTTTGAGGAGCTGGCCCGGTGCATGTGCCTCCGGGGGGCCAGGTGCATTTTTGTCCCCGCCGCCTTCAACATGACCACCGGCCCCGCCCACTGGGAACTCCTCTTCCGCCAGCGGGCGGTGGACAACCAGTGCTTCACCGTGGGGGTCTCCCCCGCCCGGGACGAGACGGCCTCCTATGTGGCCTACGGCCACTCCATCGCCGTGGACCCCTGGGGCTCCGTCCTCCGGCAGGCCGGCAGCGGCGAGGCCACGCTGTACGCCGACCTGGACCTCCGCCGGGTGGACGCCATCCGCCGCCAGCTCCCCATCCTCTCCGCCCGCCGGGAGGACCTGTACGAGGTCCGGGAGCGATGAGCGGACAGGTCTTTGCCGCCTTGCTGGAGATCGTCCGCCAGATTCCCACCGGGAAGGTTGCCACCTACGGCCAGATTGCCCGCATGGCGGGGATGCCCCGCTGCGCCCGGACGGTGGGCTACGCCGTGGCGGGCTGCCGGGACCCCTCCGTCCCCTGCCACCGGGTGGTGGACCGCCTCGGCGGCACTAAGGCCGCCTTTGACGTCCACGCCCCGGGAACTTAGCGGGCTCTGCTGGAGGCGGAGGGCGTAACCTTCCGTCCGGACGGAACGGCAGACCTGACAAAATGCCAATGGGATCCCCTGGGAAAGCCAAAAAGCGTGTGAAGGGTATCCCCTTCACACGCTTTGCAGTTCTTGGGAAATTTCTCGTGTTGCGTAGGCGTTCAGCTCCATCCCCGCCGTGTGGCCCGCCAGATACTCATAGTAGCCCTGGGCGGCGATCATGGCCCCGTTGTCCCCGCAGAGGCGCAGGGGCGGCAGGTACAGTTTGATCCCCGATTCCCGGCAAGCCCGCTCCAGGTCCGCCCGGATGATGGAGTTCGCCGCCACGCCTCCTGCGGCCACGACGGTTCTTCGCCCCGCCAGCCGGGCCGCCTCCATGGCCCGGGGGACCAGGGCGTCGCTGACAGCCTGGGAAAAATCCCGGGCCAGGGCCGCCCGGTCCAGAGACTCTCCCACCTGTTCCGCATGGTGGGCCAGATTCACCACCGCCGTCTTCAATCCGGAAAAACTCATGTCCAGAGGCGCGCCGTCCACGTGGGCCTGGGGCAGCCGGTACACGCCCCCCGCCGACTGCTGGGCCAGCTCGTCGATGGGCTTCCCGCCGGGATAGCTGAGGCCCAGGACCCGGGCCGCCTTGTCGAAGCACTCCCCCGCCGCGTCGTCCCGGGTGCCTCCTAAAATGCGCATGTCCGTGTAGCCCGCCACGTCGATAAGCAAGGTGTTTCCCCCGGAGATGGCCAGAGCCAGGAAAGGGGGCTCCAGCTCCGGAAAGGCCAGATAGTTGGCGGCGATGTGGCCCCGGATATGGTGCACGGGGATCAGGGGAACCCCCAGCCCCAGGGCGGCGGACTTGGCGAAGCTCAGCCCCACCAGCACCGCGCCGATGAGCCCCGGCGCGTAGGTCGCCGCCACGGCGTCGATATCGGCCCGGGTACAATGCGCGTCCGCCAGGGCCTTTTCCGTCAGAGCGGCGACGGCCTCCACATGCTTCCGGGAGGCGATCTCCGGTACCACGCCGCCGTACAGGGCGTGGATCTCCACTTGAGAGGCGATGGCGTCGGACAGTACGATCCGCCCGTCCTCCACCACCGCCACGGCGGTCTCGTCGCAGGAGGACTCAAAGCCTAGAATTTTCATAGTTTCCCTCCCTTAGTCCTCGTTCCAGGGCGCCTGGACAATAGGCCCCGCCGCCAGGTCCCTGGGAATCCGGACATAGCGGTCGTATTTCTCTTTTGGAAAGCGATTCTGATAGATGAAGCGGTTCTCCTCCATCAGTCTCTTGTCCGGCACGGGGCCCTCTGAGAGATACAGCGTCTTGTAGTGGGCGCCGAAGACGTCCGTGTCATACCCGGCGGTCCGCAGGCCGCAGCGGGCGTAAAAGCCCAGGCGGCGTTCCGCCATTTCCGGGTTCGGGGCGTGGAGCGGGGCCTCGCTCTCCACCAAAATGACGGTTCCTTCCGGCTCCGTCTGGCGGAGGAGCTCCAGCATCAGGGCTCCCGCGCCGCTGTTTCGGCGTCCCTCCGCCACGCAGAGATAGTCCAGCAGCGCCCAGCCGGGACGGCCCAGCCAAAGGAAGCACTCTCCCGCGATTTCCTCCCCGTCGAAAAGGCACCAGGGCCGGTAACAGCCGTCCCGGCACATGGCCTGGATGTTCTCCAGGGGCTTCAGCTCCGCCGGGGGGAAAGAGGGCAGCAAATCCCGCTCATAAACCATTGCCACCTGCTCCGGAGAGGCCAATCTCAATTCCATTACGTCTTCTCCTCTTCCCCCGTCAGATCCAAGGTCATGATGACCGCGTCCTCCCGGGGGTGCTCATAGTAGTTCTTCCGCCGTCCCACACCCCGGAAGCCCCGGCTTCCGTACAGGGCAATAGCGGGAAAGTTGGAGGCCCGGACTTCCAGAGTTAAAAAGGCCAGCCGGTTCCCCTTGGCGAAGTCCAGAAAGACCTGCAGCAACTGTCCCGCCACGCCTTGGCGGCGGCAGTCCGGCCGGACGGCCACGTTGAGGATGTAGCCCTCGTCCAGCACCACCTGAAGCCCTGCGTAGCCCGCCACGGCCCCCTGTTCGTCCAGAGCCACCAGAAAGGCCGCCAGGTCGTTTTCCAGTTCTTCTTTCAGCATGTTCCGGGACCAGGGGTCCGGAAAGCAGACCCGCTCCAGATCCGCCACCTCGTCCAGATGGTCTCCATTCATGGGGGCAATCCGGACTTTCATTTTTTGTTCCATAAGCGCTCCTTCCTATGCTTCCTCCCGGCTGTAGAGCCCGATACCCAGCAGGATCAGCGCCCCGCCGAAGACCACCAGCCCGCCGGGCCGCTCGCCGAAGAGGAACAGCCCCCACACGGAGGCGAAAACCGGCTCCAGCAGCTTCGCCGTGGATACAAAGGCCGGGGGCAGATATTTGAGGCCCCAGCTGAACACGCTGTGGCCCAGCAGGGTGCAGAACACCGCCATCCCCAAGCCCGCCAGCAGATTGACGGGACCCCAGCCCGTCAGGACCTGTCCCCCCGCCAGGGCCGCGGCCAGCACCGTAACCGCAGCCGAGGAATAGACCAAAGTTGTGTACACCGTGGTGGAGAGGCTTCTCCGGCAGACGGTTCCCAGCATGGTGTACACCGCCATACACACGGATCCCGTCAGGGCAAACAGGTTTCCCCGGAGGCCCCCTCCTCCCCCGGCGTCCGCCAGGGCCACCGCCACGCCGCCGCCGAAGGCCAGCAGCACCGCCAGCCAGGCCCGGCGGCTGAGCTTCTTTCGCAGGAACAACACCGAGGCCAGGGCCACGAATAGGACCTCCGTATCCACCAGCACCACCGCCGCGGCGATGGAGGTCCAGCGGAGGGACTCGAAGTAACAGGAAAAGTGAATCCCCAGGAAGGCCCCGCTGAGAAGGCTCAGCCCCAGTTCCCGCCGCCGGAGGGCCCGGAACTCCCCCCACCGGACAAGGGCCAGGGGGAGAAGCAGCAGGGCCGAAAAGGCCATGCGGTAAAAAGCCAGCACCAGGGACGGGGCCGTGGACCAGCGGACGAACACGGCGGACAGGGACACCCCCGCCACGCCCAGGAGGACGATCAGGCGCTTCATGGCAAGGCCTCCAGACGAGCCGCCGCTTCCGCCGGAGACAGGCGAGACACATCCAGCTTCTCCGTATCCAGGGCGGCGTATAGGGGCAGATAAGAAAGGCTCCGCTCCAGAGCTCCCCGGTCCCGCCGCCCGGCTTGAACGTCCGATTCAATCCGGGCGGTCAGGGCCTCCGGCGAGGCTGTCAGAGACACGGCCCGGACCTCGCAGTTTTTCAGATCCAGGCGGGACAGCAGGCCGTCTAAAATTGCCTGCTGATGGAGCACCCAGCAGAAGATCACGCGGTCATAGGCGGAGCAGCGGAGAAAGTTATTCAGCAGGAAGCAGATGTTCTCCGTCACCATAGCCTTGGTCTCCTCCGTCACCTGGAAGGGGTTCGCGTCCCAGCACCAGTCCCCGTCCAGGAACACACTGCGGTCCAACCGTCTCTGGAGCTCCCGGCAGACAGTGGTCTTTCCCACGCCCATGGGGCCGCCGATGAGATACAGGCGCTTCATCCCTTGGCCTCCAGCCAGTTCTTCCCCCAGTGGGCCTCCGCCGTCAGGGGGACGGAGAGATGGACCACGTTTTCCATCTCCTCCTCCAGGAGCCTTGCCACGGCCTCCGCCTCGGCCTCGGGGCACTCCACGATCAGTTCGTCGTGGACCTGGAGAACCAGCCGGGCGGCGGGCTTTTCATCCCTCAGCCGCCTCCACACCGCCGCCATGGCCAGCTTCATCACGTCCGCCGCCGTGCCCTGGATGGGCATGTTCAG
>CAMXKT010000111.1 GCA_947244595.1 uncultured Oscillibacter sp.
CGGCGGACAGCGCCATGCCCGTGGCCGGAGACCTGGCCATCAACACGGACAGCCATCAGGTCTTCCGGGCGGGAAAGGCCATCGACCTGACCCAGCGGGAGTATGAGCTGCTGACCTTCCTGGCCAGCCACCCCAACAAGGTCTACTCCCGGGTGGAGCTGATGGAGCAGGTGTGGAACTTTGGCTACGTGGGGGACGACGTGCGGACGGTGGACGTGACGGTCCGGCGCCTCCGGGAGAAGATTGAGGAGAACCCGGCCAGCCCCCAGTTCATCCTGACCCGCCGGGGGGCGGGGTACTACTTCGCGGTAAACTGACCCGGGAAATCAATGCTTTTAGAAAGGAGGGCCCGCCGTGTTCCGCAGCCTGCACATGAAGCTGACGCTGATACTCCTGCTTCTGATCACCTCCCTCATGGCGGTGGTGGGGGCCTTCCTGACCATCAGCGTCTCCAACTTCTTCACCAACACCTTTTACCAGCAGATCGACAGCGTCTTTGGCGCGGACCAGCGGGAGTTCGTGGCCTCCCTCCGGGGAGAGGCCGCCCAGGAGGACGGGGCCGACCGGGTCCACGACATGATGGAGCTCACCGCCGGCAAGCTGGGCATCGACTACCGGACCCGGAATTACTTTGTCCTGGAGGGGGAGACTGGGGCCTACCTCAACGGCTCCGCCGCCGAGAGCGCCATGCCCCGGGAGCAGAGCCCCAACCTTCTGACGGCCCGGAACGCCGCCCTCCGCCGGGACGAGACGGGCATCGGGGATGTCAGCGACATCACCGCCGAATACATGGACGCCGCCATCCCCATCTTCGGGGGGGACAACGCCTTCATCATCTACATTCTGGACACCCGGGACACCGTCTCCGGCCTGAACAGCCAGCTCTTTCAGATCATCATGCAGGCCCTGGTCATCGGCCTTCTGATCTCCGTGCTTTTGAGCTTCCTCCTCTCCAAGACCATGGTGGGCCCCATCGAGAAGCTTACCGCCGGAGCGGAGAAAATGGCCGCCGGGGACTTCGGCAGCGCCCTGCCCGTGGAGTCCACCGACGAGATCGGCGTGCTCACCGGCACCTTCAACGAGATGGCGGGGGTCCTCCAGTCCACCCTGGCCGCCGTGGAGAACGAGCGGAACAAGCTGGACACCCTCTTCCTCCACATGACCGACGGCGTGGTGGCCTTCGACCACGGCGGGAAGCTCATCCACTGCAACCCCGCCGCCAACGACATGCTCCAGCGCCCCGTGGGGCCGGAGTGCACCTACGAGGAGCTCTTTGGCTCCCTGTATCCCTTCCAGGAGATGCTGGCCCTCCAGCGGCCCAACTTCGCCGAAGGGGAGCTGGAGGCCGGAGAAAAGACCCTGGAGGTCTATCTCGCCCCCTTCTCCGACCGGGAGCGCGGCGGCGTGCTCATCGTCCTCCACGACGTGACGGAGCAGCACCGGAACGAGGAGCGCCGGAAGGAATTCGTGGCCAACGTGTCCCACGAGCTCCGGACTCCCCTGACCAACGTCCGGACCTACGCCGAGACCCTCCGGGACGCGGAGGGGGACATTCCCCTGCCCACCGCCAACAACTTCCTGGACATCATCATCACGGAGACGGACCGGATGACCCACATCGTCCAGGACCTGCTGACCCTCTCCCGGCTGGACCGGGGGGACGCGGAGCTGGTTCTCTCCCGCTTCCCCTTCGCCGAGTCCATCCGGAGCGTGGTCCGCTCCAGCGCGCTGAACGCCCAGCAGCGGGGCCACAAGCTCAGCTGCGACGATTTGAGCCACCTGCCCCTGATCGTGGGAGACCGGAGCCGCCTGGAGCAGGTGATGATGAACATTCTGAGCAACGCCATCAAATACACCCCCGACGGCGGACACATCCGGGTTTCCGCCGGCTGCGGGGAGGACGACACCGTCTGGATGGAAGTCTGGGACGACGGCATCGGCATCCCGGAGAAGGACAAGGAGCGGATCTTCGACCGGTTCTACCGGGTGGATAAGGCCCGGTCCCGGGAGTCCGGCGGCACGGGCCTGGGGCTCTCTATCGCCCGGGAGATCGTCCAGCGGCACCACGGCGTCATCGCCCTGGCTCCCCACCAGGGGCCGGGCACCACCATCCGCATGACCCTGCCCATCGCCCAGGGCCGGGGACGGCAGACGGGAGGCTGAGCCATGGAGGAACAGCGTCGAAGCCGCCGGAACCTGATCCAGAACATTCTGATCACCCTGCTGTCTCTCTCGGCGGTGGTGCTCTTCGCTCAGACCCAGTTTTACAGCCTGGACCTGGCCACCGGCCAGACCCAGGCCGCGGGTCCCGCCCAGTCCGCGGCCCCGGCGGAGGAGCTCACCGCCCCCGTCCGGACCGCCGTCACCGGAGATTACGGCCGCTGCGGCGGCATGACCCTCACCACCGGGGACGCGGCCTTCGCCGATCCCCTGGGCCGCCGCCTGCTGGAGGCCCTGGGCTCCGCCCGGGACTACGCCCCCTGCACCCGGGCGGACTTTCTCCGGGCCCTGCGGGGCCCCTCCCTCTATTATGATTTTCTGGAGCCCCTGCCCTTGTCCGTGCTGGCGGGGCTGCTGGGGGGCGGCGAGGAGGTCTCCCCCCGGGAAGATCTCTCCGCCCGCCGGCTGCTCATCGTCCTTCGGGAGGGCGGGGCGGATCTATACCTCTGGGACGGGGGGGAGAACTGCTTCCGGGCCTCCACCGCCGTCTCCTCCGACAGTCTGGAGCAGGTCATCGGCCGCTATGAGCTGGGAGACGCCTCCTTCGCCATGGACGGGACCGGCCTGGAAAAGCACCTGGCCCCCTGCTCCCTGCTGCCCGCCCAGCCGCCGGAGCTGCCTGCCTTCACCCTGGGGGACCCCCTGGCCGGGGGCACGGACTGGCTTCTCTCCGCCCTGGGCTTCAATCCCCGGAGCAGGACCCGGCACACGGAGTCCAGCGGGACCGAGCTCATCATGGACGGGGACCGGACCCTGCGCATCCGGCCGGACAACACTATTCACTATCAGAGCGGGGACGAGCCCAGCCTCCGGGTAAAGGCTGCCGGGGAGCTGCCCACCGCCCGGGAAGCGGCCTTGGGAGCCGGATCCCTGCTGGCCGGCCTCCTCTCCCCCGTCTCCGGAGAGATCCGGCCCTGGCTCCAGAACCTCCGGCGCAGCGGGGACGTAACGGTGCTCCGCTTCGGCTATCAGATCGGCGGCGTGCCCGTCCGGTTTCAGGACGGCGGCTTCGCCGCGGAGGTCACCCTCACCGGCTCCGCCGTCACCGCCCTGACCCTGCGGTTCCGGCAGTATACGGCGGCGGAAGGGTCCTCCCTGCTGCTGCCCCTGGCCCAGGCCCTGGCCGTGGCCGCCGGGGACCCCGGGAAGGAGCTCTCCATCGGCTACGTGGAGCGGGGCGGGGAGTGCCGGGCCTGCTGGTTATCAGAT
Source organism: uncultured Oscillibacter sp. (assembly GCA_947244595.1). Lineage (GTDB taxonomy): Bacteria > Bacillota > Clostridia > Oscillospirales > Oscillospiraceae > Oscillibacter. The sequence continues at coordinate 3,430 of CAMXKT010000111.1, forward strand.
TGAGAGGAAGACCCTATGGAACGCTTCCGGCTGAAAAATATCATCATATTGATTCTGGTCCTGCTGAACGCCTTTCTGCTCTTCTCCCTGGCCCAGCGCCGGACGGCGGAGCGGGACGCCTTCCACCGGACGGCGGAGCAGCTGGCGGCCCTTTTTGAGGAGGACGGCATGACCTTAGACCCCGGGGCCATCTCCCGGGACGTCCCGCCCGACGGCGTGGCCCTGGTGCGGGACGCCGCCCTGGAGGAGCAGGCCGCCGCCTTCCTGCTGGGGGACGCTCCGGTCTCCCTGGATCAGGGCGGCGGCATCTTCCACTATGCCGGGGCGGCGGGAGAGGCCCTGTTTCGCTCCAGCGGCGGCTTCGAGGCCGCCGGGACCCTGGCGGCGGAGGACGTGGAGGACTTCTGCCGGGATTTCTGCAAGGCCTTCTCCTATGAGGTCCCCGAACTCCGGCTGGACGAGGAGGGAAACGGCGTCTTCACCGCCCCGGGGGTTTACGGCAGGCTGCCGGTCTTTAACTGCGCGGTGACCTTTACCGTGGAGAATCACGTCCTCACCGCCGTCAGCGGCACGCTGCTGCCCAAGACCGGGACCGCCGTCCCGGGAGAGCCCCTTTCCGCCGCCGGAGCCCTGACGGCCTTCCAGCGCATGCGGCGGGAAAGCGCGGCGGTGGCCTCCACGGTGACGGACGTCCGGCTGTGCTACGAGCTCCAGACCGCGGGGGCCTCCATGTCCCTGGACCCGGCATGGCGGATCGTCACCGACACGGAGGACTATTATGTGAACTGCTTCACCGGCGCGGTGACCGCCGGAGCCTCCCGGACGGGGGAGGGACCTTCCTGAGCGCTATCCAGAATTTTCCTGTCCGCCTGGCCCGGTGGGCCGGGCTTTTCGACCCGTTTTATGGAACCCGGAGGGGTTTTCCGACAAAATATTATGTAAAAACACGGAAGGAAAGGTTTGCATTTTTCTCCTCGCTGTGCTATTATGACAGAGCGTGTATAAAACTTCATGTGCTCCGCCGCGCCGGGAGAAGAAACGGATCCTATGGCGTGCAGAGCGTTGGCGCATCGTTTCCGGCCGTGTCAAAGAGGCGGGAAACGGCGCGTTCTCATGGCCGCCGCGCAAAGCGCGGCAGGTATCGCGAAGAAGAATTTTCCTCCCCGCGAACTTCGCGGGTATGAAGCGCCGCCAGCCGGGCAAACTGTTTCCTGCGCTTTCCGCGAACGCCCCGGACCGGCAAACCGTTGCTTGAAAAGAGGGTCAATATTTTGACAAAATATATCGTACAGGGCGGAACGCCCCTGTTTGGCGAAGTCGAGATCAGCGGCGCCAAGAACGCCGCCGTGGCCATTATCCCCGCCGCCCTGCTGGTGGACGGGGTCTGCCGCATTGAGAACATCCCCCAGATTTCCGACGTGACGCTGTGCCTCAGCATCCTGGAGCAGCTGGGCGCGGG
>CAMXKT010000112.1 GCA_947244595.1 uncultured Oscillibacter sp.
ACCCTGGTCCTGGTGACCCACTTCAACCACCCACGGGAGCTGACGGACCAGGCCGCCCGGGCCCTCCGGGCCATGATTGAGCGGGGCGTGCCCGTGCGGAATCAAACCGTCCTGACCAAGGGGGTCAACGACAACGGGGAGACCCTGGGGAAGCTCCTCTCCGGCCTGGTGCGGCTGGGGGTCATGCCCTACTATATCTTCCAGTGCCGCCCGGTCACCGGGGTCAAGGGCCGCTTCCAGGTGCCCCTGACCGAGGGCATCAAAATCGTGGACGAAGCTAAATCCTATCAGAACGGCCTGGGCAAGGCGGTGCGCTACGCCATGAGCCACCCCCGGGGCAAGATTGAGATCATCTGTGAGCTGCCCGATGGAGAGACCCTGTTCAAATTCCACCAGAACAAGTACCCGGAGGACCGCTCCCGGGCCTTCACCGTCCCGCTGTCCTCCACGGACACCTGGCTGGACGGGGAGCTGCGGGGCGTCTGAGCGGCGGGAGAAGGAGAAAACGGCGCGGCGGGCCTTAGGGCCCGCCGCATTTTGCCGCTTAGAGGACGGCGGAGGAAGGAGGCAGGGCCGGGGGCGTCCACTCCCGGAAGCGCTTGGCGGTCCGCCAGAGGTAAATCATCCGCGTGACGGCGTAGTAAATGGCCAGGCCCACGGCGGCCAGCGCCGCCAGCACCACGACAAAGGCCCCCATAAACATGGAGAAAAACAGGAAGACCAGCGCCCCCAGGGTGAGGAGGAAGAGCTTCCATAGCTTCCGCCAGCCGGCGGCCAAGTCCGCGTCCAGGGGCTCCACGGCCTGGGCGTGGGCGAAGAACTCCACGTAGCTCCCGTAGAAGCTCACGATGATGGAGGGGATGCCCAGCAGGAGGATCAGGGCGGGCTTCTCGGGGAGGATCAGCAGGACAAGGCTCACCAGCATGACGGCCAGCTGGCAGAGGGCGGCGGTTCGGTACTCCCGGAGCACCGGCGTCAGCTTCCAGAGGAACAGGGCGTAGGCCAGATTGCAGAGAATCTCCAGCACTCTCCCCACCGCTTCAGCGGCGGGGAACGCCTGGGTCACGAAGTCCGCCGTCAGCAGGGAGGCCAGCTCCGTGGGGATCACCAGCCAGAACATCAGCCAGACCCATTTCGCCATCAGCGGGGCGGTCTCCGCCAGACGGCGCTGCTTGGCCGCCTCGTCCTCCCGGCGCTGGAGCTCCTGCCGGGGGATATCGTCCCGCCGGGCGCGGCGGGGACAGCCGGAGAGGTAGGCGCAGGTCCCGCACCCCTCGTGTCCCTTCTCCCGGCAGCAGGCGGCGATATCGCAGGGGCCCGAGAAGGGCCTCCCCATGTCTTCCCGGCAGCCGGAGCAGTTCAGTTGCTCCTTCCAGGAACAGGACTCGCAGCTTTTTCCGCAGACATTGTCCATGTTGTGCCCTCCTCTTTTCAAGGCGTCATTACAGCCTGTGATCTGTTCCTATTCTAATACGGAAAGGAGGGTGATTCGTAACAAGAGGATTACATTTTATGACAAAGAGTTACATTTTGAGGGGCGGAGAGGACAAGGAAGACCTCCCGGAGGCGCAGCCTCCGGGAGGTCTTGGATGGTCTATCCGGTGATCCGGCGTTCCAGATCCGCCTTTACCTGCATGTAGTTGTGGAAGGGGATCGGCAAAATCTCCCCGGTGATCAGGGTTGCCTCGTAACGGCGGATGGACATGACATAGCGGCTGTTCACCGTGTAGCAGCGGTGGATGGGGCAGAAGGTCTCCGGCAGCATGGCGTTCACCTCGCTGATCCCTAAGTCGCTCTGAATGACCTTGTCCACGCAGTGGAGCTCCGCTTTCCGGTTCCGGCTCTGGACGTAGAAGATCATATCCGGCTGGACGAACAGCGTGGTACTCCCGCAGGGGACGGCCAGCCGCTTCTTGGGCGGGATCTCGATCAGCACATCCCGGACGAACTGATAGGCGGACATCTCCAGCTTAGGCCCGTCCTCGTTCAGGGCGAAGGGGTGGAGGAACTCATAGTTGGCGTGGAGCAGCACCAGCTTGGTTTCCGTGCCGATGAGCTGATACAGGAAGGTATAGGAGGCGGTAACGGTGTCCTCTTCCGGGTGATCCGGAATGCAGGCCCGCACCTCGCCCATCACCGCCTGACAGCGGGGGGTGATGGACAAGGGGGTGTATTCCTCCTGGGTGATCTGATAAATTTTCGTCCGCTGCTCCACCCCGGCCTCCAGCCGGGCGCGGATGACCTCGCCGCCGATCAACACCCGTCCCCCGGTGCCCAGCCACACGCTTTTCGGGCAGAGGCGGGATAGATAGGGCTCAAAATTCCCGGCGTAGTAACCGTGGGTGATCTCCCGGGTCAGGGCCACGGTATCCTCCAGCTGTCCGCTCATGGGGCTCCCTCCCCTTTGTGATTATTGTAACAATATTATACAATAACCGTCAGAAAAAGGCAAGAGGGAAAAGGTGATACCTTTAGGTTCGGCTGGAAATTTGATACATTCTGTACGGGATTTCAGCGCCTGGTTACACGCCGCTGCGGTACTGCTCCGCCGTCAGCTTCACGCTGACCCCGCCGGGGCCCAGGGGCTTGGCAAGCAGCTCGAGCTGATTTTGCAGGGGCTTGTTCTCGTCGATGCGGAAGGCGCGGGTGATCTTCCCGCCCGCCGGGAGATAGATACCGGAGAAGGCCGATCCGCCGTCGCCCACCGCGTTAATGCGGTTGATCCAAATGGAGGCTTCCGACTCTCCTGTGTTCTCAATGGTGATGGCGGCGTATTTGCCAAGCAGGGAGGTGAACGCGAAGGTGTGCTCGACGATATAATTGTCATGGAATTCCCGCTGGTCCATGGACCGCCCTGAGATACTGCCCAGGTTTATCTCCGCCGGGTTCACCTCGGTGTACATGCCCTGGGTCGTGCCGTACTCCGGCTTTGCCGACAGGATGCTCTTGCTCCGGGCCCACTGCTCCTGCTGAAGTTCCGGGTCGGGATTCGGGCCCCGGCCGTCGAAGTAGGCGTTGGAGCCGGCCCCGGTGGGCCCGGTGATTTCAAAGCCCTCCGACGAAATGACCGTATTTCCATTTTCATCTGTGGAGCCGTGGAGGTTGAAGTCGTGCCGCTGGCGGCTGCAAAGGGCATCCCATTCCAGCGTGCCGTTCCCCTCCCAGTCGATGCCCTTGGCTCCGAACTCCAGCTGGTTGGCTTCCTCGTGGAAGGTCACGCCGTCGGCCACATCGAACAGCTCCGCCACGGCGGTGGCCTCGATGTAGTAATGGGTCTCCCCTTTGCTGTCGGCGTAACTCAGGACCTTGGGGGCCGTGCCGCCCTTCTCGGTGGTCAGGGTCTCGCCGGGGGCGATCTGCTGTTTCAGGAACACGCCCACGCCGACCTGGGCGGGCTCCACTCCGCCGGAGGGCGGGGCCTTGGAATCGCCGTTGGCCGCGAAGGACGCGGAGATCAGCCCGATCAGCAGGACCATGGTGAACATGCCCGCCACGAAGGGGGTGTAGTTCTTTTTCTTTCTCATTTCTCGCTTGCCGTGACGCATGTTGGATTCTCCTTTACCATTTCATATTTTCCGCGATCTGAAACAGGTCCTCCCGCTCCAGACCCTTGGCGCACAAAAGGAACACGTCGGCCCCCTGGGTCCACAGGAGGCGGGACAGGGAGGTGTCCGGGTTATAGATGAGGATGGCCTCCTCCCCGTCCACCTCCACGTCCTCCAGGGTGAAGTTTCCCGCGAAGAGGCCGTTCTGCTCCTGGCCGTGCCACTGCTCCACAGAGAAGTAGCGGTGATCCGGGTCCTCCCGGGAGTGATAGGAAAAGACGGCGTGTCCCTGGACCGTGCTCCGGTCCTTGTCCAGGGTGAAGCCCTCCGGGGTCCAGCCGGGGGTCAGGGGGCGGAAGGGCAGGTCCACGCCCGTGTCCTTGGGCCGGGCGGAATAGCTGACCATGCCGTCCTCCTGGGCGGCGTAGACCCGGTAGTTGTCGGGCCGCTCCGCCACCGCGCCGGAGGCCAGCAGGGCCGCCAAAGCCGCGATGACCGCCGCCAGCAGGGCCAGGGACCGCCAGCGCCGCCTCCCCCGCCGCCGCAGGATCGAGGCCATGGACGCCTCAAAGGTCAGGGAAAAGTCGTGCCCGCAGTCCTCCCGTCCGGGGAGGGTATCCAGCCAGCGCTCCGCCGCCTCCGGGGCTGCGGCGTACAGCATCTCGTCGGTGATGTTCAAACGGGTTCCCCCCTTTCCGCCAGCTCCTCCGCCAGCTTGCGCTTGGCTCTGGCGAGAATCTGGCGCACGTTTGCCGCCGTGGTCCCCAGGAGCTCCCCCACCTCGGCGGCGGAATAGCCGTTGTAGTACTTCAGCAGCAGCGCCTCCCGGTACCGGGGAGGCAGGGCCGCCATGGCCCCGGCCAGGGTCCCGTCGGAGGGCGGCGGGGCGCAGCCGGGGAGGGAATCCTCCTCCAGCCCCACCTCGGGCCTCCGTTTCCGGGCCCGGTAGAGGTCGATGGCCTTCCGCTCCACCGTGACGGCGGCCAGATGCCGGGCCTGGGGACCCGGCTCCGGAAGAAGGCGGCAGTTCGCGAGACTGAGGAAGGCCAGATGCACCGCGTCCTCCGCGTCCTGGGCATTTTGCAGGATACGGTTGGCCACATGGAACATCAGCCCCCGGTAGGCGCTGTACATCGCCTCGAACCGCGTCCGGTCCTGGGGGTCGTCTATGG
>CAMXKT010000113.1 GCA_947244595.1 uncultured Oscillibacter sp.
GGCCCCGAAGCCGCAGGCCATCCGGGCCTCAAAGCTGAACTGGCCCCCGGTGAGCTGGGGCAGGGCGTGGACGGCCTTCAGCATGGCCGTGGAGCCGCAGGCCAGGACATAGGCGCAGTTGGGAAGGGTTTTCAGCACGTCGGTGACGAAGCCACGGATCCCCAGGCTCCCGTCCTCCGTGGCGGTCAGAACCTCCGCGCCCAGGGCGGCGAACTCGTCCAGGTAAAAGGCGTCCTCCCTGGAGCGGAAGCCCAGAATCAGGGTGGGTTTCCGGCCCGCCGCCAGCATCCGCTTGGCAAGGCCGTAGAGGGGGGCGATACCGATGCCGCCGCCTACCAGGACGGCGTGTTCCGGCGCTTTGGCAATGTCAAAACCGTTTCCAAGGCCGGAGAGAACGTTCAGCTCCGTCCCGGCGGGGAGGCGGACCAGCTCTTTCGTGCCCTCGCCCGCCTCCTTCACCAGCAGGGTCAGGCCCTCCCCGTTCCAGTCGCAGATGGAGATGGGGCGGCGGAGGAATTTGCCGGGCAACTCAATGTTGACGAACTGCCCCGGCGCGGTGACGGCGGAGGTATCTCCCGTCAGACGGAGCTCCCACACGCCCCCGGTCAATTGCCGGGACCCCTCCAGGGTCCAGATGGATTCCCTCATGTTCTCCCTCCTTTGGGGCGGTCAACGCCCCGGACAATTCCAATCGTCCCGTGGGGGGACGGCTCCAGCCCCTCCGGGAAGACGATGTTTCCATCCACCAGGGTCATGCAGACGGCGGCGTCCACCCGCCGCCCGGCGAAGGGCGTGGCCCGGCCCAGGGACCGGAAGCCCGCCGGGTCCACCGTGCCCTCGTGGTCCAGGGACAGCACCGTCAGATCCGCGGGCCGGCCCTCCTCGATGGCCCCGCCGGGGAGGCGGAATATCTGTCGGGGATTCACGCACAGGGCGTTCAGAATGGCTGCCAGGGGGACCTTCCCCGTTTTCACCAGCTCCGTGTACAGCACCGGGAAGGCGCACTCCAATCCCACCACGCCGTTGAGGCTCCCCCGGAGGCCCCGGGACTTCTCCTCCGCCGAGTGGGGGGCGTGGTCCGTGGCGATGCAGTCCACCGTCCCGTCCAGCAGCCCTTCCACCAGCGCGTCCCGGTCCGCGGCGGAGCGGATGGGGGGATTCATCTTGAACCGCCCGTGGTCCTCCAGGTCCTCGTCCGAGAGGCAGAGGTAGTGGGGCCCGGTCTCGCAGGTCACCGGCAGTCCCTCGGCCTTGGCGGCCCGGATCAGGGCCACGCTCTCCTTGGTGGAGATGTGGCAGACGTGGTAGCGGCAGCCCGTCTCCCGGACCAGCCGGATATCCCGCTCCACCTGCTTCCACTCGCTGGCGGGGTCGTTGCCGGGAAGGCCGTGCCGCTTGGCGAAGGCCCCGTCGTGGACGCACCAGCCGGGGGTCAAAAGGCTCTCGTCCTCGCAGTGGGCCACAATGGGCCGGTCCAGCCGTTTGGCAAGCTCCATGGCGGCGCGCATCCTCTCTTCCGACTGGACCCCCCGGCCGTCGTCGGAGAAGCCGGGGACGTGGGGGGCCAGGCCCTCCAGGTCCGCCAAGTCCACCCCCTTCTCCCCCCGGGTGACGGCCCCGTAGGGATAGACATGGACCCGGGCGTCCCGTTCCATGGCGTCCAGCTCCGCCCGGAGATGGTCCGGGCTGTCGGGCACCGGGTTCAGGTTCGGCATGGCGCAGACGGCGGTATAGCCCCCCGCCGCCGCCGCCGCGGTCCCGGAGGCCACGGTCTCCTTATAAGAAAAACCAGGCTCTCGAAGATGAACGTGAACATCAACGAAACCTGGAACGATGAAACAATGATCCAATTTAACGACGGCGGCGCCGTCCCGGGGAAGACGGGGGGAAACGGAAACAATACGCCCTTCGGAAACGGCAATTTCCAGGGGCTGGAACTCCCCGCCGCGAAAGACGGATCCGCCGGTCAGCAGCAGACGCATAGACGCTCTCCTCTCCATTTTTTCAAAAAGATATGATATCGGAAAACCGCCGCTTTGTCAACCGGGCGGGCAAAAAAATCCCCCGCCCCGAATCCCGAAGCGGGGGGCCGCTTATTCGTAAAGTTCCTCGTCGGCGTAGTCGTCATATTCGGAGCTGAATCTCTGGCTCAGGCGCTTTTTCATGCCGCAGTATCCCACGCTGAGATCGTGCCAGCCGCCGATCAGCAGGCAGACGAAAGCGGCGAAGGCCAGGCTGGCGCCGATGATCTTCATGACCATGCTCGCGGTTTTGCTCATAGCAGCTTCCTCCTAATGTCCCAAAATCCTATTTATCATACACCATCCCCGGCCTTTTTACAAGGGGGATTTTGAGTTCCCGGCAAAAGCAGGGCATTTCCACAAAAAATGTCTTTACATCGCGTAGCTCTTTTGGTAGACTATACGTTACGTAATAAGTACAAGCCAAAGGAGCGTCCGACTATGAGTTCAGAGTTTTCCCGCACGTTATCCCTGCTGCGGCAGGAGAAGGGCGTCAGCCAGCGGGCCGCCGCCGGGGAGCTGGGCATCTCCCAGGCCCTTCTGTCCCACTACGAGAACGGCATTCGGGAACCGGGTCTCCGCTTCGTCGTCAAGGCCTGCGACTACTACGGCGTGTCCGCCGACTTCATCCTGGGCCGCACTCTCTCCCGGGAGGGGAACATGCTGACGGAACAGGACATTCTGGACGCCGCCGAGCCCAAGAGCACCCTCCGGGGCAGCGTCCTGGCCACTCTCCAGAGCAAGCTGCTCTCCGGCGCGGCGGGGGTCCTCTTCGAGCTTCTGGGCAAGCTGGGGGACAAGGCCCTCATCAACGCCGCCGCCGCGTACCTTGGCAGCGCCGTCTACCAGCTCTACCGGCACCTGTACCGGGCCTCCGGGGCCAACGAGGGCTACTTCGCCCTGGACGCCGCCGTCTCCGGCCTGGGGCTGGCCGACGCGGACCGGAAGCTCTCCGAGGTCCGCTACGCCGAGGCCCTGCGGGACCTGAAAGCCCAGAAGAAGGAGTTCCCGGACCTGTCCTCCCCAGCCATCAACGCCGCCTATCCGGGCCGCTGCCAGAGCCTGACCCAGGTCCTCAGCACCACCGATTCCCGTTTGACCGCTTTGGCGAAGCAACCTGAAAAATGAACTTTCAATCGTTTGGCTTCCTGGCCTTTCTCATTGTCACCGCCGCCGTCTGCCTGGGCGCGGCCCGGCGGGACCGCTCCATCGCGGCGGAGTGCCTGACCCTGGCCTGTCTGGTCTTCTATGTGATCGGGGGCGGGTGGGCCGCCCTGCTGGTGCTGGTTCTGGGGCTGGCGGTGTCCGCCGCCGCCGTCCGGGTTCTCACCACGCCGGACTTCCGCGTCCGGCCGGGAGACGACGGGCCCACGGCTTACGCCTATCCCCGGACCAACGCCCGGCACCGCCGCTGCCTCTATCTGGCGGCGGCTTGGCACGTGGGGGTGCTGGCGGTCTTCAAGTACACCGGCTTTGTCACCGGGGGACGGTTCTCCATCGGCTGGGTGCCCCTGGGTCTTAGCTTCTTCACCTTCCAGCAGCTCTGGCTGCTGAAGGAGGCCTACACCGGCGGCTTCCGCCCGGAGCGGGGGGACCTGCGTCTCTACGCCTTTTTCTTCCCCTCCGTAGTCTCCGGGCCGATTTTGAAGCCCCAGGCCTTCTTCCCCCAGCTCCATGAGGAGACCTTCCTCCGCCCGGACGGGCAGGACCTGGCCGCCGCCTGTTACGCCATTGCCTCCGGCATGGCCAAGAAGGTGCTGCTGGCGGACAACCTGGGGGCCGTGGTGGACAGCGGCTGGGCTCACCTGGACCAGCTCTCCGCCCCCGCCGCCTGGCTGGTCATCCTGGGCTACACGCTCCAACTCTACTTCGACTTCTCCGGCTACTGCGACATTGCCGCCGGGTGCGCCCGTCTGCTGGGGCTCCGGCTTCCCATCAACTTCGACTCCCCCTACCGGAGTCTCTCCGTGGGGGAGTTCTGGAAGCGCTGGCACATCACCCTGACCTCCTTCCTCCGGGAGTGCCTGTACTTCCCCCTGGGGGGAAGCAAGAGGGGGACCGGGCGGACCTACCTGAACATCCTCATCGTCTTCCTGGTCAGCGGCCTCTGGCACGGGGCGGGGTGGACCTTCCTGGTCTGGGGCGGGCTCCACGGCCTGGGCCAGATTGTGGAGCGGGTCTGGGGCCCGGGCCGGGAACGGCTTCCCAAACTCCTCCGCTGGGCTGTGACCTTCGCCTTTGTCAACGCCGCCTGGGTCTTCTTCCGGGCCCCCGGGGTCTCCCAAGCGCTGACGTTGCTGAAAACCGCCGTCACCGCCGACTTCCGCCCCCCGGCGGACTGGCTCATGGCGGACGTGTTCGCCAAGGAGGCGGAGGCCTTCGGGATGCTCCTCCCCAATCTCCGGGCCTGGACGGCCCCGGCGCTGACCTACGGGCTCTTCACCGCGGCCATGCTGGCCGCCCTGTGGCCCCGGAACGCCGTACGGCAGATGGACGCGTTTAAGCCCACGGCCCGGCGGGCCCTGGTCCTGGCCGGGCTCTGCGCCTGGGCCGTGCTGTCCTTCACCGGGGTCACCACCTTCATCTATTCCAATTTCTGAGGCCGACCAATGAACAAGACTTATGAACGCTGGGCCCGCCGCTTCCTGGCGGCCCTGCTGGCGGCGCTGGCCCTGTGC
>CAMXKT010000114.1 GCA_947244595.1 uncultured Oscillibacter sp.
TGAAACGAAAAGGAGGGACCGCCATGCAGCGCCCCCTGGCGGATGAGATCCGCCCAAAAACTCTGGACGAGGTGGTCGGACAGCGGCACCTCCTGGCCCCCGGCGCGGTGCTCCGCCGTCTGATCGAGGGTGGGACCGAGGCCAATATGGTCTTCTACGGCCCCTCCGGCACGGGGAAGACCACCATCGCCAACATCGTGGCAGAGCGGACCCACAAGGCCTTATACCGTCTCAACGCCACCACGGCCACCCTCCAGGACGTAAAGGACATCATCGCCGACGTGGGGACTCTGCTGGCCCCCGGCGGGGTGCTCCTCTACCTGGATGAGATCCAATATTTTAATAAGAAGCAGCAGCAGAGCCTGCTGGAGTTTATGGAGAACGGCAAGCTGACCCTGATCGCCTCCACCACGGAGAACCCCTATTTCTATGTTTACGGGGCCCTCCTCAGCCGGAGCACCGTCTTCGAGTTCAAGGCCGTCCCGGCGGAGGAGGCGGAGCCCGCCGTCCTCCGGGCGCTGGAGATTGAAAAGGGGCGGGCCCCCCTGCCCCTGGAGTGGGAGGAGGGTTTGCCCCTCCAGATTGCCACCGCCTGCGGCGGGGATGTGCGGAAGGCCGTCAACGCCGTGGAGCTCTTGAGCCAGGCGGCCCAGCCGAAAAAGGGGAAGCTCTTTATTTCCAAGGAGGACGCCGCCCAGGTGGCCCAGCGCAGCGCCATGCGCTACGACAAGGGAGGCGACGCCATGTATGACATCGCCTCGGCCCTGATGAAGTCCCTCCGGGGCAGCGACCCAGACGCGGCGCTCCACTACCTGGCCCGGTTTTTGGAGGCCGGGGACCTGGTGACCCCCTGCCGCCGCCTCCTCTGCTCCGCCAGCGAGGATGTGGGGATGGCCTATCCCCAGGCCGTGGCCATCGTGAAGGCCTGTGTGGACACGGCCATGCAGTTAGGATTGCCGGAGGCCCAGCTGCCCTTGGCTCAGGCGGCCATTCTGCTGGCCACCGCCCCCAAGTCCAACAGCGTGGTAGAGGGCATCGGCCGGGCCCGGGCGGACGTGCGGGCGGGCCGCACCGGGGACGTGCCCCGGCAGCTGCAGAACGTCCACGCCGACACCACCGGTTTCGACAACCAGCAGCACTACCTGTACCCCCACAATTTCCCCGGTCACTGGGTGGATCAGCAGTACCTCCCCGACGCGCTGAAGGGCGTGAAGTACTACGAGTGGGGAGAGAACAAGACGGAACAGGCGGCCAAGGCCTACTGGGAGAAGCTCAAGGGGAAGGAGCTGTGAACACCGTCTCCACCGGCTGCCGCTCATAGTTCGGCGGGGAGTAGACCCAGTGCTCCAGTCTCCCGTCGGTGACCTGATAGGAGATGGGCTCCGCCGGGGCCGGGGGCAGCTTCTCGATGACCTGGAGTTTGATTTTCATCCGCTCCGGGCGGATGCTCTTGATGTACACGCTGACCCCGTCGCCGGGGGAGAGGCGCTCTTTCGCGTCGGCGAGACCGGAGAGGTTGGGGGCCAGCTCGATGAAGCTGCCGTAGTCCTTCACCGTCCGGACCACGCCCCGGACCGTCTCCCCGGGGCGGAAGCGGCTGGCGTTTTCCATCCAGGTGCCCAGCAGCTCCCGGTGGGTAAGGGTGATCCGCCGGGCCTCCCGGTCGACGGACCACACCGCCGTCAGGATTTTCTGCCCCTCCTGGAAGCGGTCCCTGGGGTGGGCGATGCGGGAAATGGAGATGTGCTCGATGGGCAGCATGGCGACGACCCCGCAGCCCACGTCCACGAAGGCCCCGTAGTTCTCCAGCCGGGTTACCCGGCCCGTGAGGACGGTTCCGGGCTCCAGACGTTCCAGGAAATAGGTCATGGCCGTTTCTTGCGCGGCCCGGCGGGACAGAAGCGCGGTGGGCGCGCCCTTTTCGTCGGCCTCCAGGGCCGTGACGGTAAAGCAGGTGGGCTTTCCCACCCGGGAGAGGACGGCGATGTCCCGCTCCGCGCCGCTGATCCAGGGGGCCACGGCCTCCGCCCGGGGAATGCGGCCCTGGACGCCGCCCAGGTTCAGAAACAGGGTGTGGTCCACGCCGCAGCGCTGAACGGGGGATTCCAAAATCTCCCCGGATTCCAGAGCCTCCCGCAGACGGTCGAGGGACAGGGGGACGGAAGGGCGGAGGCCCTCCGGCGGGTACAGTTTATTTTCCGGCATGATATCGCATCCTTAAACGTTGATACAGACAATATATGCGGAAAACCGAAATGGTTGACAGGAGGACAAGATGGACCTGCGTCTGCACGACCTTGTGGAATTGAAAAAGCCCCATCCCTGCGGCAGCACCCAATGGGAGATCCTGCGGGTGGGCATGGACATCAAGCTCCGGTGTCAGGGCTGCGGCCACGAGCTGATGCTGCCCCGGAGCAAGGCGGAGAAGAGCATCCGCAGAGTACTGACAAAGGAGGAACCGACATGAACGGAAAGCTGAAACGGGTCGTCGCGCTGATCCTGGCGGTGGTGCTGGTGGTGGCCCTGCTGGCCTCGATGATCCTGCCCTACATCGGATAAAGCCCTGCGGGCGTGAAAAAAGAGGCTGTCGGAGACAGCCTCTTTACTCTTGCGTTGTTACAACTCTATCGGCCTGTCCAGCCGCCGAAAGGTAAAAGTGCCCACGGCGAAGAGCTCCCCCGCCTCTCCCGTGACCCGGGCCTCCAGCACGCAGATGCTCTGGCCGCTCTGGAGCTCCCGGGCCTCCGCCGTCAGTTTGCTGCCCACTTGCGCGCTTTTCAGGAAGTTGAAGGAGCAGTTGACGGTGACGGCCATGGTCCCGTAGGCCGCCCTGGCGGAGCCGCAGGCCGTGTCTGCCAGGGCGAAGTAGACGCCGCCGTGAGGGATCTCAAGGGGATTTAGGTCCTCCTCCGTCACGGTTTTGACGGCTCGGGCATAGCCGGGGCGGAGCTCCTCCACATAGATGCCCAGCTGCCTGCAAAAGCGGTTTTTCTCGTTGCGAAACGCGCGGATCCGCTCGTAGTCCATGGGGGACGCCTCCTTTTTATTTCACTGCCGGATGGTGAACTGGCGCCCGTCGGAGCGGACGCTGCCCTCCTCCCGGAGGCGCTTGAGCTCCCGCATCATGGCGCTGCGGTCTGTGGCGATGTAGTCGGCCAGGGTGCTGAGGGAAAAGGGCAGGGTAAAGGTCCGGCTCCCCGACTGCTGGGAGAGCTGGCGGAAGTAGCACAGCAGCTTTTCCCGGATGGACCGCCGGGACAGCACGTCCACCCGGCGGGAGAGGGCCTGGGCCTTGTCCGCCATCAGCTGGAGCATGTTCTGGACCAGGATGCTGTGCCGCTGGCAGGCGTGGCCGCAACGGCTGAGAATATGGGTGTAGTCGATGAACACCACGTCGCAGGGGCGGCGGCAAACCACCTCCAGGCTGTCCCCCGTGGACCCGGCAAAGGCCAGGGTTTTACCGAAGACGCCCCCGACGCCCAGGTCCTCCAGCACGGTGGCCACGCCCTCCTCGTCGATGCGGATCAGGGACGCCTGGCCCCGTTCCACTACGCCCACGGCGTCGGAGGAGAAATCGTAGATCAGCTCGTCGGCCCGGAAGGACCGCTGAACCGCCTGAAAACAGGACAAAATCTCTCTGTAATCCTGGTAGCTGATGTCGTGAAACAGCGGACTCTTTTCCAGCTCCTGTTCGCTAAGCATGTGCTCATCCCTTTCTGTTGCATATCCCACACAATATGATATAATACCAGCTTTAGCTTAAAATGTAAAGCACAATTTTTTACTCTCGGCCCTTCCTGGATAACTTTCGGTATTTTTCACGAAGTCCACGCGGAAGAATCGGGGAAAAGCCGCGTGACTGGAGCATGACGCACCCGCTTTGAAAAATTTGCCGGGGCAGATGAGATTCCGAACGGTGAATTTCCAGCGGAGTGCGGATTCACGGTTCGGACCCGGTTTGTTTACAATTTGTTTATATCCATCCATTGACAACAAATGCCTCCGGTGGTAAACTCGCTTTAGCACTCCGGGAAAAGGAGTGCTAAAGCATTGGAAACGATCCGTATCAAGGAACGGAGGACATGTAGGAGGGGGACGGCGTGGAGCTCTCGGACCGAAAACGGCAGATACTGAAAGTAGTGGTGGAGGATTATATCCGCACTGCCGAGCCGGTGGGGTCCAAGGCCATCGCCGCCGAAATGGGCGGCAGCGTCAGCTCCGCCACCATCCGAAACGAGCTGTCCGACCTGACGGAGATGGGCTATTTAGAGCAGCCCCACACCTCCGCCGGACGGATGCCCTCCCCCAAGGGATACCGGCTGTACGTCAACGAGCTGATGGAGCAGCAGCGCCTCTCCCTGGCGGAGACGGAGAAGATCAACCAGTCCCTCCAGCTGAAAATGGAGGAGCTGGACCGGC
>CAMXKT010000115.1 GCA_947244595.1 uncultured Oscillibacter sp.
CACTGAAAGGAGTGTTCGGAATGTTGTTGGAAGAGGACAAGCGGGGCATTTTGCTGGAGTCGGGCACAAATGAAATCGAGGTCATGGAATTCACCATCAATGACAGCCTGTACGGCATCAATGTGGCGAAGGTCAAGGAGATTCTGGTCTCCCAGCCTGTGAAGCACATGCCCCATGCCCACCCGGCGGTGGAGGGCATTTTCAAGCCCCGGGACAAGGTGATCACCGTGGTGGACCTGCCCACCTACCTGCTGGGGGAATCCGGGGAAAAGAAAAGCAAGGACCTGTTCATCATCACCAATTTTAACAAGATGAACATCGCCTTTCGGGTTCACACGGTGGTGGGCATCAGCCGGATCTCCTGGAAGAGCATCCAGAAGCCGGACAAAACCGTGGCCGGCGGAAACGAGGGCATCGCTACCGGAATCGCCCAGTGCGGCGACGACCTGGTGACCATCCTGGACTTTGAGAAGATCGTGGCGGAGATCGCTCCGGAGACCACCATCCAGATGTCCGAGATCGATCAGCTGGGAGAGCGGCAGCGGAGCGACGCCGTCATCCTGGTGGCGGAGGACTCCGTGCTCCTCAGCAAGATGATTGAGGAGGCCCTCCATAAATCCGGCTATGTCAACACCCGCATGTTCCCCGACGGAAGCAAGCTGTGGGACTATCTCAGCAGCCTGCGGGGCCACGACCATTTAGACGACGAAGTGGCGCTGATCATCACCGATATTGAGATGCCCCAGATGGACGGCCACCGGCTGACCAAGCTGATCAAGGACGACAAGGATTTCAAGCACCTGCCGCTGATCATCTTCTCCTCCCTGATCACCGAGGAAATGCGCCGCAAGGGCAAGGAGCTGGGCGCGGACGAGCAGATGAGCAAGCCGGAGATCGGCCATCTGGTCCGGGTCATCGATCACCTGCTGGAAGAAGCCGGGCGGCGGGAATAATCGCGGAGGGATATCATGAGCAGTAAATACATCGTAAGGCAGCCGATCAAGGACCCTGAGGGGAAGATCTTGGGGCACGAGATTCTGTACCATGGAGAGAACCAGGCGTTCACCGTGGAGAATCCCCAGGCCAAGGAATTTGCCTCCGCCGACACGATCTACAGCTTCCTCACCCAGAACAGCACGACGACGCTGAGAGGGTCCCTGAACTTTATGACCTTCACGACGACGCTGCTGATGAAGAAGACGCCCCGGCTCTTCGACAAGTCGGAGCTTGTGATCCAAATCAACGACAGTGTCATCATCCACCCGCTGTCCATGCACTTCGTCAACCAATACGCCAAGGAGGGCTATAAGGTCGCGGTGAACGAGTTCCAGTTCGCCCCCCGTTACCTGGCCCTGCTGGACAGCATCGATTACATCAAGGTAAACATTCAGACCACACCGGAGCTGGCCCTGCACAACATTGTGGAAGTGGCCCACAGCATGCAGAAAAAATGTGTGGTCACCAACGTCGACACGGAGGAGCAGTACCGGAAAGCGCTGCTGCTGAAAGCCGACGGCCTGGAGGGCGCTTATGTCGCCGAGCAGATGACCACCCGGGTTCACTCCAGCGCCTACCTCCAGTCCAGCTTCTTCCGCCTGATGGTGGCCATCACCCGGGACGAGCCGGACGTGGACGAAATTGAGCAGCTGATCTCCATGGACGCCAGCTTGACCTACAACCTGCTGAAGGTGGCCAACTCGGCGTACTTCGCCCTGCGGAACCGGGCCACGACGGTCCACCAGGCCATCATGACCCTGGGCCTAGGGCAGTTGAAACAGTGGATCTACCTGCTCAGCGCCAGCGTCAGCACCGAGTCCGCCGAGGCGGGGACGGAAGAATTTTTGAAGCGGTCCTTCATGCGGGCTTCCTTCTGCAAGGAGCTGATGAAGTATGCCAAGAATATGCCGATCACCCAGTCGGAGGCCTACCTGATGGGCATGTTCTCTACGCTGAACCACCTGGTGGACGCCCCCCTGGAGGAAATCTTGGAGGAGCTGCCCGTCTCCGACGTGGTGCGCAGCGCCCTGGTGAAGAAGGAAGGCCGCTGCGGCAAGCTGTACGAGCTGCTGCTGAGCTACGAGGCGGCCAACTGGAACGCCATCACCGCTCTGGCGGAGGAGCTGGGAATTCCCAACCAGATTCTGACCAATGTGTATTTCAACTGCATGGAGAACGTCAACGTCCTCTGGGAGCAGCTGAGCAGCACCGCCGCCGGCCTGGAGCCGGAGGGGGAGGCAGCGTCCAAGGGCGGCGAGTGAGTCCCCGGGGAACCAGATACGGGACTTGAACAGCCCGGCGAAAAGAGATTTCGCCGGGCTGAACAAATTTATAAAGCGCCGCTGAATCGAAAGGCCTTTGAGACAGACGATCAGAGTCCGGATCTGCCAGGCTATGTAAAAGCGGAGAGGAGCGGCAGGGAGAACCTGAGCCCGGAGGTCCCGGTGACGGTGTACCGCCTGCGGGAGTATTTTTTTGAAGATCGCGGGCGAGAAGAACGAACAGTCCCTGGACGAGCTGCTCAAGGAAGCGGAAGATCAGGTCAAGCGGCAGAAGAAAAAGAAGCGGAAGGCCACGGCGGTGGACTTTGACACTGAGTAAAACGGCCTGAAAAAAGGAGGCCCCGTTTCGGGGCCTCCTTCCTGAGGATCGGAACCGCTTTTCCCGGGGGTCAATTCTCCGGCCGGGAGTGATGAGGCGTGAGCATGACCTTTTTGCAGGCCTGGATCAGCTGAGCGGTGATGTCGCTGGCAAACCGGCTCTCGTAGACGGTGAGGCGGGGGACCCGCTCGTTCTCGCTGAGGACCACGTACTTGGGCGGCAGGTGGTTCAGGGCGTAAGCCCGGACGTCTACCCGGCATTTGTCGCAGCAGCAGATGCCGAACATCTTCATGTATTCATCCGCCTTTTCCTCCACCAGGATCTGCATGACGTTGATATAGTTGGGCTTTTCCTCCTCCTGAACGGGAGCCTGAGAAGCGGGGGCCGCCTGGACCGGCGCGGCGGGCGCTTCCTGGACGGGAGCCGCCTGTGGAGCGGGGGCTTCCTGCTGAACGGGGGCCGCCTGCCGGACAGGGGCCTCCTGCTGAACGGCAGCGGGCTGCGGAGTCTCCGGCCGGACGGGAGGCTTGGGGTCTGCGCCGCCCAGCTCGGCTTCCAGAGCGTCCTTGATCTGGGAAGAGACGGCGGCGTCGGCGGTGATGGAAGAGATGATGGGAGCCACCGGCGCGGTGCGGGCGGGTTCCGCCGCCGGGGCTGCCGGAGGCGCGGCCTCCGCCTGAGGGGCGGTCTCCGCTTGAGGAGCCGCCGCGGCCTTGGGTTCCGCCGCCGGAGGCTCGGACGCGCCGCCCCTGTTTTTGCTGAGCAGGTTCATGACATGGGCGGTTTTGCTGCTGTTGTTGGATGCCATAACAAAAACTCCTTTACATCAGAAAATCAAAAGCTTAGAACCACTTGGAACGAGAGGCGGGGCGAGGCGCGGGGAAGTCCGAACCCGCCACGGCGTCCACGATGCGCCGGAAGTCGGCGGCGGCCTTATTGCTGGGCTGGTAGGTCAGGACGCTCTGCCCGTGGGCGGGAGCCACGGCCACGCTGACGCTGCGGCGGATCTTGGTGTGGAACACCTGGCTGTCCAGCTGCTCCGCCACGGATTCCGCCAGATCCAGAATCTCCCGGGAGAGCGTCAGGCGGCGGTCATACTTATTTAAAAGGATGCCCAGGACCTTCAGGTCCGGGTTGAAGGACTTTCGGACGGTGTCGATGGTGTCCTGAATCTGGGAGACGCCCACAAGGCTCAGGACCTCCGCCTCCATGGGGACGATGAGCCCGGTGGAGGCCACGTAGGCGTTGATGGTCAGAATGTTCAGCGCCGGCGGCGTGTCGATGATGATGAAATCGTATTGGGGCTTCACCACGTCCAGCTGCTGGGAGAGCATAAACTCCCGCCGGGGGGCCGAGAACTCCATCTCAGCGGTGGAAAGCATGATGTCGGAAGCGAGGATGTCGCCGTACTCCGTGTGGGAGATGGCCCGCTCGATGGGGCAGGCTCCGGTGAGCACATCGTAGACGGTTTTGCACTCGCCGATGTCCAGGCCCAGGGTAAAGCCGAGATTGCCCTGAGGGTCCAAATCGACGCCCAGGACCCGCGCGCCCCGCTGCTTCAGGCCGCAGACCAGCGCGGAAACGGTGGTGGTTTTGCCCACGCCGCCCTTTTGATTCGTGACAGTGATGACCTGTGTCAAAGGATTTTCCTCCTTACTGTAAAAACTAAACGGGGACCTCTTATTTTTATTATACTATATGTCGATAAAAAA
>CAMXKT010000116.1 GCA_947244595.1 uncultured Oscillibacter sp.
GCTTGACCTCGCAGTAGACCCCCTGCTCCCGGACCCGGCGGGCGATGAGCTGGTTATACTGGCCGCCGAAGTCCAGGACGATGACGGTTTGGTGGGACATGGGGACACTTCCTTTCAGGCTTCCTCCCGGAAGACGATGTTCCCGGGCTCGGCGGATTCGATGACGGCCAGGGAGTGGAGGTTGATTCCCGCCTGGCGGAGCTTGTCGCCGCCGCCCTGGAAGCCCTTCTCCACGGCGCAGCCGATGCCCACCAGCTTTGCCCCGGCCTTCTCCACAATGTCGCACAGGCCCCGCATGGCCTCGCCGTTGGCCATGAAGTCGTCCACCACCAGCACCCGGTCCCCGGCGTGGAGCCATTCCTTGCTGACCAGCAGGGTGACCTTTTTCTTATATGTATAGGAGAAGATGTCGCTCTGGTACAGGCCGCCCTCGATGTTGTCGCTCTTGGCCTTTTTGGCGAAGATCATGGGCTTGCCGAAGTGTTGGGCCACCACCGCCGCCAGGGCGATGCCGCTGGCCTCGGCGGTGAGGATGACATCCACGCCGTCCATGTCGAAGTGCCGGCCCAGCTCCTGGGCGATGTGGTCCATCAGCTCCGTGTCCACGCGGTGGTTCAGGAATCCGTCCACCTTGATGATGTTTCCGGGGAGGACCTTGCCCTCCTTGACGATGCGGTCTTTCAGCTCCTGCATAGCGCGTTCCTCCTTAATATCATATTGTTACCCTGATTGTTACCCTTTATTATGTCGAATCGGGGCGGGTTTTGCAATTGCCGTTCCTCACAAAAAGGGGGCGGGGGGCCTTGTGCGGTCAGTACATATTTTTGGGTAAAACGCCGCGCCCCGCCCCGGGAGTCCGGGAACGGAGCGCGGTTCCGGTTTACTTTTTCTCCAGCAGGTCGGCGGCGGCGTTCAGCCAATCGCCCTGGAAGGACTCGATGTCCCCCCCGTCCGCCAGGGCCGCCAGGGCCGGGTCCACGGGCATTTCGGCCAGCAGGGGCAG
The DNA here is from genome assembly GCA_947244595.1 of uncultured Oscillibacter sp. Lineage (GTDB taxonomy): Bacteria > Bacillota > Clostridia > Oscillospirales > Oscillospiraceae > Oscillibacter. The sequence goes on from CAMXKT010000116.1 coordinate 1,004, forward strand.
ATTGTGGCGCTTGGCCGCCCCGGCGGTCTTGCCCTCGCCGAAGAGGCGGAGCTTCTTGCCGCAGTCCGGGCAGAGGACATAGCTCATGTTCTCAATGAGGCCCAGGATGGGCACCTCCATCATCTCCGCCATCTTGACGGCTTTCTCCACCACCATGGAGACCAGCTCCTGGGGAGAGGCCACCACCACGATGCCGTCCAGGGGAATGGACTGGAAGACGGAGAGGGACACGTCCCCGGTGCCGGGAGGCATGTCGACGAACAGGTAGTCGCAGTTCCACAGCACGTCGGTCCAGAACTGCTGGACCACGCCGGAGATGACCGGGCCCCGCCAGATGACCGGATCCGTCTCGTTGGGCAGGAGCAGGTTGGTGGACATCATCTGGATGCCGGAGCGGGACTCCATGGGGTAGATGCCCTCCTCCCCGCCCACGGCCTGGCCGTGAACGCCGAAGGCCTTGGGGATGGAGGGACCGGTGACGTCCGCGTCCAGGACGCCGACGCTGTGGCCCCGGCGGCGCATGGTCACCGCCAGCTGGCTGGTGACCATGGACTTGCCAACGCCGCCCTTGCCGGAGACGACGCCGAAGACCTTGCCCACCCGGGCGTGGGGGTTCAGCTCTTTCAGAAGGGACTGGGGCTCCTGGCGGTCCGCGCAGGACTCGCCGCAGGTGGAGCAGTCGTGGGTGCATTCGCTCATGGTTCTGATCTCCTCTTACATCAAATAGATATCTCTCATATTATACCCCGCCTGCCGGGGCCGTCAAGTGCCGGATGGTGACGGCGGGGTCGTCCTTGAAATGCGCCGCCTCCCGGCTGTGGCAGGTGAACAGCAGGATCTGGCGCTTTTCCGCTTCCTTCCGGAGATAGTCCAGGGCGGCGGCGCAGCGTTCGTCGTCAAAGCTGGCCAGGGCGTCGTCCAGGACGATGGGGGCGGCGTTCTCCGGGGGCAGGACCAGGTCGCAGATCGCCAGACGCACCGCCAGATACAACTGGTCCGCCGCCCCGGCGGAGAGATAGCCCACATCCCTGGGGACACCGGTGCCCGCGGGTTCCGCTGAGACCCGGAGGGTCCGATCCAGAATCACGCCGCCGTAGGCCCCGCCGGTGAGCTGGTCGAAGATCTCCGCGGCCCGGATTCCCAGGGCGGGGGAGAAGCGGCCCTGGAGCTGGGCGTTGGCGTGGGTCAGGGTGGACATGGCCAGTTCAATGGCGGCGTACTCGGACTCCAGGACGGCGATCTCATCCGAGAGGCGCTCGGCGTCGGCCTGGAGGGCCAGGGGGTCCCCGGCGGCGTGGAGCCGCCCGGCGATGCGGTCCAGGCTGGAGCGAAGGGCGGCCAGGTCCCCCCGGACGGCCTCCAGGTCCTCCGTGACGGTCTCCCGGTCCCGCTCCGGCGGGAGGAGGAGCGGCGCGTCCGGGTCCTCCGGGACGGGGGTCTGGCTGGACTGAAACTCCGCCCGGAGGCGGGCCTCGTGGGCGGCCTTCTCCGCCTCGCAGAGCTCCTTTCGCAGCAAGGCGCTGGCCCGGAGGGCCGCGTCGGCGCTGGGGATGTCATAGGCGGCGGGGGCGAAGCGGCGGACCTCCTCCAAAATGCCGTCGGCGTTTACGTCCACGGACTGCCAGAGGCCTTGGGCGGCGGCGGACTTGGCGGAGGCCTCCTGCTTGGCGGCGTCCCGTTCCGCCAAGAGGGCGGCGTAGGTCTCCGCCAGGGCGGCGATTTCCTCCGGGACCGCCGTGCCGTAGCGTTCCATCAGGGCGGCGGTCCGGGCTTGCTTTCCCGCCCGTCTCCAGAGGAGCAGGGTGAGGAGGGCGGTCAGCGCCAGCAGAGCGGCGGCGGTCCCCAGGGCGGCGGGGAGATTTTTAAAGTAGAAGTACACGCCGTAGCCTGCCCCCAGGGAGAGCAAGAGGCAGGCCAGGGCCGTCAGCAGCAGAGGGGCCAGGGGGCGCTTGAGCTTGGGCAGGGGATCAGCGGCGGTCCGCCGGGCCTCCTCCGCCGTCTGCCCGGCGAAGGGGCTGGCGGCCAGCTTCTTTTCCGCCTGGTCCAGGACGGCTTTGGCGCCCTCGTACAGCTCCTGGGCCTTTTCGGCGTTTTTGCGGGCGGTGTTCAGGTTGACAATGGCCCCCCGCAGGCGGACCGTCACGTCGTTCTCGGGGACCCGCTCCTCCTCCAGACGGCGGCGGAGGGCGGCGGCTTTTTCTTCCGCCTGGGCGGCGGCGTCCTCTATCTTTTGCAGGTCCTGGCGCTTCCGATAGAGCTCCCAGCGGTCCAGGGCGGCCAGCCCCTCATTTAAAAAGGACTCTTTGGCCTCCAGCTCCGCCGAGCGGGCCAGCAGGTTTTCCCGCTGCCGGGTCAGCTCCGCCTGAGAGGCCAGCTGCGCTTCCGTCTCCTGGAGCTCCGCCTCCAGGGCGGGGATCCGGCCGGTCCTGTTGTGACGGCGGCGGTTCAGCTGCTTTTTCAGGGCCTCCACCGCCTCCGTGTAAGAGGTGTCCTCCTCCCCGGAGGTGACCAGGGCGGCGATGCGCCGCTCCAGCCCCGGGTCCTGGGTGACGGCCACGCCGCCCTGACGGATGAAGGCGCTGCGGGCGTACACCTCCCGGCCGACGCCCAGGAGGACTTCCCCGCAGTTGGCCCCGGTGAGGCCGGGGACCGGGTCGGCGGCGCCGGTGTAGAGGGCCTGAAAGTCCCCCATAGGGGCACTCTGGCGGCGGGTGGTGCGGAAGAGGGTCAGGGAGGAATTCTCCCCCGCCCGGCAGTCCAGGCGGCCGGACATGGCCCCGCCGTCCCAGGGGGCGTAGCGGTTCTTATCCGCCAGGACGCCCGCCCGGTCCCGCTCCTTGGTGTTGACGCCGTAGAGCATGGCGAGGAGAAAGGCGCACCAGGTGGACTTTCCCGTCTCATTGGGGGCCTGGAGGATGTTCAGGCCCTCCTGGAGCTCTAGGGTCTCCTCCCGAAGGCGGCCAAAGGTGGCGGTCATGCGGCGTATGAACAAAGAGATCATCTCCTTTAAAAATTCAGATGTAAAAAACTTTCGGGCCCCGCCCTACATAATGATAAAGGAGACGGGAGACCATAAAGAACAGTATAGCACAACCCGCCGGATTTGCACAGGAGGATTTTAAAATTGACCAGAGGTCTGACCAAATTTCAGCCGGTTCTCCGTCATTTTATAAAAAGCGAAAAAAAGTAAAAAAAGGTGTTGACAAATGGGGAAGTATCTGGTAATCTAACAAAGCTGTCTGACACGGCGGCGAGGTGCGCAAGGGATTGCGGA
>CAMXKT010000117.1 GCA_947244595.1 uncultured Oscillibacter sp.
TTATTTTTGGAAGGTCGCCGTAGCCAAACGGCGATAGGGCGCGTTCTGGCTCAGGTTCTCCGAGGCGCTGATCAGCAGATAGCCGCCGGGGACGGTGGCGTCGTAGAAACGGCGGACCAGGGCGTCCTTGGTGGGCTGGTCAAAGTAGATCATCACGTTCCGGCAGAAAATCACGTCGAACTTCCTGCGGAATTTGATGGGGTCCATCAGGTTGAAGGTTTGGTAGATCACGTTGTCCTTTACTGCGGGGGACACGGTGTGGGTGCCGTCCCGGTTGGGGGTGAAGTACTTCCGCTTCCAGTCCGCCGGGATGGTGTCCGGCAGGTTATAAGTCCCCCGCCGGGCGCTGGCCAGGGCCTGGGCGGAAATATCCGTGGCCAGGATGCGGGTGTCCCACTCCTTGGCCCGGGGGCCCAGGTAGTCGTAGAGGAACATGGTGATGTTATAGGGCTCCTCTCCGCTGGAGCAGCCCGCGCTCCAGATGGCCAGGGTCTTGTCGCGCTCGTGGCGGCGGACGATCTCCGGGATAATGTTATTGCAGAAATAGTCCAGGTGTTCCTTCTCCCGCATGAAGAAGGTGTAGTTGGTGGTCAGCTTGTTCAGAACCAAGGTGACCTCGTCGTTCTCCTTTTTTTCCAGAAGGTGGTTGACGAACTCCCCGAAGCTCTTGTAGCCCAGTTTTTTCAGGGCGGGGGAAAGGCGGCTGGTGATGAGCTGCTTCTTCTGGCTCAGGTCGATGCCGTAGCTGGACTGGATGAAGTTCACCATCCTTTTAAAGTCCGCGTCCGAAATCACCATGGGGCCGAAAGCGCCGCCGTTCTTAATTTCCGTATCCATATTTCTTGTTCACCGCTTTGTCAGGAAAATTAGTCGCCGTAGCCGTGGGCGATCAGCTGTTCGCAGTCCAGCACCAGCATGGTGCCGGTGCCGTCGGGCAGGGTGCACATGCCGGAGACCAGCTTCTGGGGGCTCTGGGAGGGGATGGGGACGATGCTCTCCAGGGGAATGTCCAGCATCAGGTCCACGGAGTCCACCTGGATGCCCAGCTGGTTGTTGTTGTAGTCGATCACGATCAGGATGCCCTCCTCCGCGGGGGGCTTCCCCAGGCGGAGGCGGATGTCCATGATGGGGATAATCTGGCCCCGCATGTTGAAGATGCCCTGAATATAGTCCGGCATCATGGGGAGATAGGTGGCGTTGTAGACGTTCATAATCTCCACCACCTGGTTGGCGTCGATGCCGATTTTCAGGTCGTCCACCGTGAAGATGAGGTGCTTCCGGCTGCCCGCGCCCTCGTCCTCGGGGACGGCGGTCTCGATCTCGTCTTCCTCTACCTGGAACAGGACGTTTTCATTACTCATTGCGTTTCCCTCCTTCGGCGCTTAACCCCGGGTGGCCTTGTACAGGTCGCCCGCGTCAAGGATGATGCTGATGTTGCCGTCTCCCAGGATGCTGCATCCCGTGATTCCGTAGCTCTTGATATCAAAGTTGTTCACATACGCGGGGAGCGGCTTGACGACGATCTGCTGCTCGCCCAGGAGCTCGTCGACAAACAGGCAGTAGGAGCAGTCGCCGGACTCCAGCCACATCAGGACGCCGTCGTCGATCTTCTCGGCGCCGCCGGGGAGGTTGTAGAAGTCCCGGGCCCGGATGACGGGGTAGTAGCCGTCCAGCATTTTCACCATCTCCCCGTTGACGGAGTCGTGGAGGATGGCCGCTTCCGTGGTTTTGATGCTGGAGCGGATATTGTTGATGGGGATGGTGAAGATGGAATCTCCCACAGAGACTTCCATGCCGTCCATGATGGCCATGGTCAGGGGGATGCGCATGATGGTGGTCATGCCCTTGCCCTGTTCGCTGGTGATGGAGACGGAGCCGCCCAGGCCCTCCACGCCGCTTTTCACCACGTCCATGCCCACGCCCCGGCCGGAGAACTCCGTCACCTGGGTGTTGGTGGAAAAGCCGGGGGCCATCAGGAAGTTCAAAATCTCCTTATGAGAGTATTCCACATCCGGGGACGCGATGCCATTGCGGATGGCCTTGGCCAGGACGGCCTCGTCGTTGACGCCCGCTCCGTCGTCGGAGATCTGGATGATGACCTCGCTGCCCGTGTCCTGGGCGGACAGAAGAATCTCGCCCACGGGATCCTTTCCGGCGGCGATGCGGTCCTCCACATTTTCCTCAATGCCGTGGTCCATGGAGTTGCGGACCATGTGCATGATGGGATCTCCGATGGAGTCCACGATGGTTTTGTCCACCTCGGTGTTCTCTCCCACCAGGGTGAGCTTCACCTGTTTGTTCAGCTTCTTGCACATGTCCCGGACAATGCGGTTCATCTTCTGGAAGGTGTTGGACACCGGGATCATCCGCAGGGACATGGACACGTCCTGGAGCTCGTCCGTCAGCTTCCGGAGCTGCCGGGCGGACTTGGAGAAAGCGTCCAGGTGGAGCCCCTTCAGGTCCGGAGAGCCGGTGACCATAGCCTCGGTAATGACGATCTCGCCCACGATGGCGGAAAGCTGGTCCAGCTTGCTCAGGCCCACGCTGATGAGGCTCTCCTTCTGGCCCTGGTGCTGCTGGGCGCCCCCTCCGGCCGCCTGGGCCGCGGGAGCGGCGGGGGGCTTCTGGGCGGCGGGAGCGGCCTCCTGGGCGGGGGCGGGCTCCACCGGCGGGGGCGGCGCGGGAACGAAGTTCTCCTCCTCGTAGGAGTGGACGGAGCCGGCGGTCATGACGATGGGCACGGCCCGGGCCCGGTCCGCGTCGCTACGGAACTGGAGGAGGAAGCCGTGTTCAATCACCGTGTCGGACAAAGAGGCGTCCGACTCCACCCCGGTGGGCTGGTACGCGAAATCCGCGTCGGCGCAGAAGCCCTGCACGGAAGTGACCAGCATGAAAGCCCGGAGGTTCTCCATGCCGCAGCCCTCGTCGAAAAAGACCCGGAGGCCGTAGGGGAATTCGGCGCTGCCCTCCGTGGTCTGGGCCGGGGCGGGAGCGGCCGGGGCCTCCTCCTTGGCGGGGGCGGGAGCGGCGGCCGCCTTGGGCGCAGGCTCCTCTGGAATTTCTTCCCCCTTAATTTTGGCGATCAAACTATTAATATTTCCAAGGAAACTGTCGACATCTTCATTAAGGGGCTGTTCCGCCTCCACTTTCTCCATCTCCTCCCGGAAATAGTCCACGGAGTGGAGCATAACGTCGAACAGCGCCGGACGGTCCTCCTCTTTCACCACGGACATGGTGCCTTCCCGAATCAGGAAGAACATGTCCTCGATGCGGTGGGAGACCCGGGCCAGCGTATCAAACTCCATCATGGCGGAGGATCCCTTGATGGTATGCATGATGCGGAAGATCTCGTTGACATTGTCCTGAGAGAATGTATTTTCCTTTTCCGCGTCCAGAACGATGCTCTCCAGCTGCTCAAGAAGCGTATTGGTTTCGTAAATGTACATATCCAAGATATCGTTGTTGCTCACGAAAACACCACCTTATCAGCCTTTTTCATTACTATCGACCTGTTGCGCTAAAAAAATAAGTAGCAGCGGCAAGTTTTTTCTGTGAGGTGTCATGAATGCCCGATCTGCTCGGCGCCACCAATCCCGTACCCGGTTATGACAAAACCACCGTCAACCGGAATATCACGGTTTCCCCGGACAACACCCAGATTCAAAACGTCCCCGATCCCAGCAAGGTCGTCCGCGCCGACGGGCGGACGGAACAGCAGGACAGCAACCTCCAGGGGGACGGCGGGGTCCGTTACGACTCCAACTTCCAAACCTTCCTCCAACGGCTGCGGGACACCCCCAGCCTGGCGGACAGCCTCTCCCGCATCTTCTCGGGGCGGGAGGGCATTGTCGTCTCCTCCGGCCTCAGCGCAGGCATCGCCGAGGAGATGAGCCGCCTGCTGGAGATGCTGCGGATGGACGAGGCGCAGCTCCTGGATTTCCTCCAGGGGCAGTTCAAAACCGGCACCCGTTTCGGCGGGGCCCTCTTCGCCCTGCTCCGCAGCGCCTATGCCCGGGCCGCCTCCGACGGAGTGCGGTCGGACATTCTCCAATTCCTGAAAGCTTACGTGGACTTCGACTCCACCAAGCACATCGAGGGCAACCTCCTCCGGGACCTCCAGTCCATGGCGGACGCCATGCCCGCCAGCTGGGCGGAGAAGCTCCGGGACCTGACGGCCCAGCT
>CAMXKT010000118.1 GCA_947244595.1 uncultured Oscillibacter sp.
CCCGTCACGTCACGGTGCAGTATGACAGCAGCGAGTCCAATCCCGCCTCCATCCGGGGCGAAAAGAAGACCTATAAGCTCATCAAGTTCCTCCGCTCCAACCACACCACCTGCATCAACCAGCGGCCCATTGTGGAGGTGGGCGAGCGGGTCCATGGCCGGAGCGTGGGCCCCGACGGCCAGCCCGTTGATCCCACGGTTCTGGCGGACGGTCCCGCCACCGAGCAGGGCGAGATTGCCCTGGGCCGGAACATCCTGGTGGGCTTCATGACCTGGGAGGGCTATAACTACGAGGACGCCGTGCTTCTGAACGAGCGTCTGGTCCGGGAAGACCTCTATACCTCCATCCACATCGAGGAGTTCGAGATTGACGCCCGGGACACCAAGCTGGGTCCCGAGGAGATTACACGGGATATCCCCAACGTGGGCGAGGACGCCATGAAGGACCTGGACGAAAACGGCATCATCCGCGTGGGCGCGGAGGTCAAGGCCGGGGACATCCTGGTGGGCAAGGTCACCCCCAAGGGCGAGACGGACCTGACCGCCGAGGAGCGCCTCCTCCGGGCCATCTTCGGCGAGAAGGCCAGAGAAGTCCGGGACACCTCCCTGAAGGTTCCCCACGGCGAGAGCGGCATCGTGCTGGATACCAAGGTCTTCACCCGTGAGGGCGGCGACGAGCTGGGCCCCGGCGTGAACATGGTGGTCCGGGTCTATATCGCCCAGCGCCGGAAGATTCAGGTGGGCGACAAGATGGCCGGCCGCCACGGAAACAAGGGCGTTGTCTCCCGGGTCCTGCCTCAGGAGGATATGCCCTTCCTGCCCGACGGCACGCCGCTGGACATCGTGCTGAACCCCCTGGGCGTGCCCAGCCGTATGAACATCGGCCAGGTGCTGGAAGTTCACCTGGGCTACGCCGCCCAGGCTCTGGGCTGCAAGGTAGCCACCCCCATCTTCGACGGCGCCCGGGAGGAGGATATCCGGGCCATGCTGGCCGAGGCGGGACTGTTCCGCACGGTGGAGACCAGTGAGATGCTGTCCACCGACGGAAGTAAGCAGTACTACCTGGCAGAGGAGGATGGACGCCGCCCCGTGACGGCGGAGGAGCTGGCGGATGCCGGGAAGCTGTCCTCCTGGAAGGAGGAGGGACGCCTTCTGGTGGCCGACGGCAAAAGCGTCCTCTACGACGGGCGCACCGGCGAGCGGTTCGACAACCCCGTCACCGTGGGCTACGTCTACTTCCTCAAGCTCCACCACCTGGTGGACGATAAGATTCACGCCCGGTCCACCGGCCCCTACTCTCTGGTGACCCAGCAGCCCTTGGGCGGCAAGGCCCAGTTCGGCGGCCAGCGCTTCGGCGAGATGGAGGTCTGGGCCCTGGAGGCCTACGGCGCGGCCTACACCCTCCAGGAGATTCTGACCGTCAAGTCCGACGACGTGACGGGCCGTGTCCGCACCTACGAGGCCATTGTCAAGGGCCACAACGTGCCCCAGCCCGGCGTACCCGAGTCCTTCAAGGTCCTGGTCAAGGAGCTCCAGTCCCTGTGCCTGGACATCCAGGTCCTGGACGCCCAGGGCGAGCCCATCGAGCTCCGGGAGGACGAGGACGCCATGGATACCTTCAACCTGGCCCGGATGGACGCCGACGACGAGCGCAGCCGCAGCGCCTATACCGAGGACCTGGCGGCGGAGTTCCAGGAGTCCGGCTATGACATCGAAGACGCCCCCGAGGACGCCGGGGCGGACATCGGCGCCGATTTTGACGACGACGGCGAGGACGACGAATGATGCGTTCGTTGAATAAACCCGGAGCAATGAAGGAGGAACGCGCAATATGACCGACAACAAAACCGGCGGGAATATCGCCTTCGACACCATAAAAATCGGCATGGCCTCCCCGGAGCAGATTCGCGCATGGTCCTACGGCGAGGTGAAAAAGCCCGAGACCATCAACTACCGCACCTTGAAGCCCGAGCGGGACGGCCTCTTCTGCGAGCGCATCTTCGGGCCCACCAAGGACTGGGAGTGCCACTGCGGCAAGTATAAAAAGATTCGCTATAAGGGAAAGATCTGCGACCGTTGCGGCGTGGAGGTCACCCGGGCCAAGGTCCGCCGGGAGCGGATGGGCCACATTGAGCTGGCCACCCCCGTCTCCCACATCTGGTACTTCAAGGGCATCCCCTCCCGGATGGGACTGCTGCTGGACATCAGCCCCCGTATCCTGGAGAAAGTGCTGTACTTCGCCAACTATATCGTGACCGACCCCGGCGAGACCCCCCTGAGCCGCAACCAGATCCTCTCCGAGAAGGAGTACCGGGACTACCGGGAGAAGTACGAGGACGACTTCCAGGCCGGCATGGGCGCGGAGGCCGTGAAGAAGCTCCTCCAGGATGTGGACCTGGAACAGCTCTCCAATCAGCTCCACGCGGAGCTGAAAGGTTCCTCCGGCCAGAAGAAGGCCCGCATCGTCAAGCGCCTGGAGGTGGTGGACGCTTTCCGCCTCTCCGGGAACAAGCCGGAGTGGATGATCATTGACGTGCTGCCCGTCATCCCCCCGGAGATTCGCCCCATGGTCCAGCTGGACGGCGGACGGTTCGCCACCTCCGACCTGAACGACCTGTACCGCCGGGTCATCAACCGGAACAACCGCCTCAAGCGGCTCATTCAGCTCAACGCCCCGGACATCATCGTCCGGAACGAAAAGCGGATGCTCCAGGAGGCGGTGGACGCCCTGATCGACAACGGCCGCCGGGGCCGGGCGGTCACCGGCGCCAACAACCGGGCGCTGAAGTCCCTGAGCGACATGCTGAAGGGCAAGCAGGGCCGCTTCCGCCAGAACCTGCTGGGCAAGCGGGTGGACTACTCCGGCCGAAGCGTCATCGTCGTGGGCCCCGAGCTGAAAATCTACCAGTGCGGCGTGCCCAAGGAGATGGCCGTGGAGCTGTTCCGGCCCTTCATCATGAAAAAGCTGGTGGAGGACGGCACCGCCAACAACATCAAGTCCGCCAAGAAGATGGTGGATAAGGGAGTCACCGAGGTCTGGGACGCCCTGGACGTCATCATCAAGGACCACCCCGTCATGCTGAACCGGGCCCCGACCCTGCACCGCCTGGGTATCCAGGCCTTTGAACCGGTGCTGGTGGACGGCCGGGCATTGAAGCTCCACCCCCTGAACTGTACGGCCTTCAACGCCGACTTCGACGGCGACCAGATGGCCATCCACGTGCCCCTCAGCGCCGAGGCCCAGGCCGAGGCCCGCATTCTGATGCTCTCCGCCAACAACCTGCTCCGTCCCCAGGACGGCGGCCCCGTTACCGTGCCCACCCAGGACATGGTGCTGGGCAGCTACTACCTGACCATGGACCGCATGGGCAGCGCCGAGAAGGGCGCGGCGGAAATCTGGTGTGTGGACGCGGGAGACACCAACCTCGCCGCCGGGGGCCCGGTGAACGCCGACGACTTCCTGGCTGCCAACGAGGCCATTGAGGCGGAAAACAAGGCCGCCAAAAAGGCCGGCGCGCCGGAGAAGCGGAAGGCGATCTACAAGCCCCTGCGGATCTACGCCAACGAAAACGAGGCCCTCATGGCCTATAACGAGGGCGTCATCGGCCCCCACTGCCCCATCCTGGTCCGCCGGACCTGCACCGTGGACGGCGTGGACTACACCCGCGTGGTGGAGATCACCCCGGGCCGGATCATCTTCAACCACAACATTCCCCAGGACCTGGGGATGGTGGACCGGAGCGACCCCGCCCACGTCTGCGACTACGAGGTTACCGAGACCTGCGGCAAAAAACAGCTGGGGAAGATCGTGGACAAAACCATCAACAAACACGGCTTCACCATGGCCGCCGAGGTGCTGGACGCCATCAAGGCCACGGGCTACAAATACTCCACCCAGGCCGCCATCACCGTCTCCATCGCCGACATGACCATCCCGCCCAAGAAGTACGAGATGGTCCGGGACACGGAGCAGAAGGTCCTGGACATTGAGACCCAGTACAAGATGGGCTTCATGACGGACCAGGAGCGTTACCGCAACGTGGTGCAGGAGTGGGAGAAAACCACCGAGGACGTGTCCGACGCCCTGCAGAAGAACCTGGACCGCTACAACCCCATCTTCATGATGGCGGACTCCGGCGCCCGAG
>CAMXKT010000119.1 GCA_947244595.1 uncultured Oscillibacter sp.
CCGACCGGCAGAACGGCTATTTGCAGGGCAACGGCTACCTGGTGTCCTGGTGCATTGGGCATTTGGTGTCCTTTGCGGACGCCGCCCTGTACGACGAGCGTTTCAGGAAGTGGCGCTATGAGGACTTGCCCATCATCCCGGAGAGCTGGCGGCTGATCGTTCCCCCGGACAAGCGGGAGCGGTTCGACACCCTGCGGACGCTTCTGCGTTCCGAGGACGTGAGCGAGGTTGTCAACGCTTGCGACGCCGGGCGGGAGGGCGAATTGATCTTCCGCACGGTCTACCACCTGGCGGGCTGTACCAAGCCCATGAAGCGGCTGTGGATTTCCAGCATGGAGGACAGCGCCATCCGGGAGGGCTTCGCCCACCTGAAACCGGGCCGGGACTATGACCCCCTGCATCAATCGGCGCTGTGCCGGGCCAAGGCGGACTGGCTGATCGGCATTAACGCCACCCGGCTTTTCTCTGTGCTGTACCACAAGACCCTGACCGTGGGCCGCGTCCAGACCCCCACCCTGAAAATGCTGGCAGACAGGGATGCCAAAATCACCGGCTTCCAGAAAGAGAAATATCACATCGTCCATATCGCCGGGGGCGGCATGGAGGCGGTAAGCGACCGCTTCCCTGACCCCGCCGAGGCGGAGAGCGTCAAGACGGCCTGCGGGGGAGCGCGGGCCGTCTGCGCTTCCATCCAGCGGGAGAAGAAAACGGAGCAGCCGCCCAAGTTGTACGACCTCACCACTTTGCAGCGGGAGGCCAACCGGCTTTTCGGCTTCACCGCCAAGCAGACCCTTGACTACGCCCAAACGCTGTATGAAAAGCGCCTGCTGACCTACCCCCGGACGGATAGCCGCTTCCTCACCGACGACATGGAGCAGACGGCGGCGGGCATCGTGGCCAACATGGTTCCCATGCTGTCGTTTATGGAGGGCGCGGCGTTCTCCCCGGAGATCCGCCACGTCCTAAACAGCGCCAAAGTGAGCGACCACCACGCCATTATTCCAACGGCGGAGTTCGTGAAACAGGGCTTTTCCGGGCTGGCGGACAGCGAAAAGAAACTGCTGTCCCTGGTCTGCTGTAAGCTGCTGTGCGCCGTGGCCCCGGCCCATGAATACGAAACCGTCACAGCTACATTCACCTGCGCCGGGCGGGAGTTCACCGCCAAGGGCAAGACCGTCCTTTCTCCCGGCTGGAAAGACATCGACCGCCGTTTCCGGGCCTCCCTGAAAACTGACGCCGACGAGGACGGCGAAACTGTGAAAGAATTGCCGGAGCTGACCGAGGGGCAGATTTTCGAGGATATGGCCGCTTCTGTCACCGAGCATTTCACGTCGCCCCCCAAGCCTTATACGGAAGATACTCTGCTGTCGGCTATGGAGCGGGCTGGGGCGGAAGATATGCCTGACGACGCCGAACGCAAGGGCCTGGGGACGCCCGCCACCCGTGCTTCCATTCTGGAAAAGCTGGTGCAGATGGGCTTCATCCAGCGCAAGGGGAAGCAGCTTCTCCCCACCCAGGACGGCATCAATCTGGCGGCGGTTCTGCCGGAGGCGCTAACCTCCCCGGCCCTCACCGCCGAATGGGAAACCCGCCTGTCCGAGATCGCCAAGGGGGAGGCCGACCCGGACGAGTTCATGGCCGGTATCGAGGCGCAGGCCCGCGACCTGGTGACGGCCTATTCCTGCGTCAGCGAGGACAAGCAGAAGTTGTTTCAGACCGAGCGTGTGGCCGTTGGGACGTGTCCCCGGTGCGGCGAAACCGTCTACGAGGGCAAGAAAAATTACTACTGCGGCAACCGGGCCTGTCAGTTTGTCATGTGGAAGAATGACCGCTTCTTTGAGGAACGGAAAAAGACCTTCACCCCGAAGATCGCCGCCGCCCTGCTCAAACATGGAAAGGTGAAAATCAAGGGCCTGTTCTCCCCCAAGACCGGCAAGACCTACGACGGCACGGTGCTTCTGGCCGACACCGGCGGGAAGTACGTCAATTTCCGCATGGAGTGGAAAAAGCAATAACATTTTCAGAGGCAAGGCCCCGTCCGGTTGGATGGGGCCTTGTGCTGTGATTAGAAAGGAGCGACCGAGTGAGCGAAGTATTTTCGATACAGATCAGCAAACATGGGACTGACCGGCATATCTGGCTGGACTTGCCCGCCACGGCGGAGCAGGTGCAGGCGGCGATGGGACAGATCGGCGTCACGCGGGACAATCCGTGGGATTATACCGTCAGCGGCTTTTCCGTCCCGGAGGGCCGACACCTGGCTATTCCCTACGACCTGGCGCTGGCCTCCGGCCTGAACGAGCTGAATTTCCTTGCCGCCCGGCTGGAAAAGCTGAACGCCTACGAGATCGGCACACTGAACGCCGCCTTGCAGCAGAAGAACACCGAAATGCGGACGATTGGCCGCATTATCGACTACGCCGACAATCTGGATTACTATGTCAATCTTCCCGACATCCATACCGTGGCCGCGCTGGGGGACTACTATCTAAACCGCTCCGGCATGGTGGATATGCCCGAAGCCTGGAAGCCCGCCATTGATGTGCAAGCATTGGGAAAGCACATCGCCGGACTGGAACAGGGGACCTTTACCGAGTACGGCTATATCGTCAGGAGCGGCGACCAGTGGCGGCAGGTCTACGAGGGCCAGATCATCCCGGAGGAATACCGGGTGCTGTCCTTCCCGCCCCCGCAGGTGGAACGGGACGAGGCCAGCCGCCCCCAACAGGAGCCGGAGCAGACCGGCCCGGCCTCCCAGCCGGTTATCCCCATTGTGCTGACCGGCAGGAACAACGCCGAGCGCATGAAGGAGATCACCGATAAGCTGGAAGCCGGTATTCAGGCCCTTTTTGAGAGTGAGCGGTATAAAAATTATCTCACCGCCATGTCCAAGTTCCACAATTACAGCTTCAACAATACCCTTCTGATCGCCATGCAGAAGCCGGACGCCTCCCTGGTGGCGGGCTACAACAAGTGGAAGGACGAGTTCGAGCGCCATGTGAAGCGGGGGGAGCGGGCCATCAAGATTTTGGCCCCGGCCCCCTACAAGGTGCGGCGGCAGGTGGAAAAGCTGGACGCCAGCGGCAGGCCCATCCCCGGCCCGGACGGGAAGCCGCTGACCGAGGAACAGGAAGTGACCGTCCCCGCCTTTAAGGTGGTGTCGGTGTTCGACGTGTCCCAGACCGAGGGCCGGGAGATACCCGACATCGCCGTGGACGAGCTGACCGGCAGCGTGGAGCGGTATCAGGACTTCTTCGCCGCCCTGGAGCGGACTTCCCCCGTCCCCATCGCCTTTGAGGACATCGAGAGCGGGGCGCACGGCTACTACCACCTGGAGGAAAAGCGCATCGCCATCGACGAGGGCATGAGCGAATTGCAGACCTTGAAAACGGCCATCCATGAGATCGCCCACGCCACCCTCCACGCCATTGACAAGGACGCCACGCCGGAGGAATTGGCCGACCGCCCCGACCGCCGTACCCGTGAGGTGCAGGCCGAGAGCGTGGCCTACGCCGTCTGCCAGCACTACGGGCTGGACACCTCGGACTATTCTTTCGGCTATGTGGCCGGGTGGAGTTCCGGCAAGGAGCTGTCCGAGCTGAAAGCCTCCCTTGAAACCATCCGGGCCACGGCCAACGACCTGATTACCAAGATCGACGGCCACCTTGCCCAGCTTCAGCAGGAGCGGGAGGCCCAGCAGGAGCAGGCCCCGGCCATCTGGAACGGGCTGGACGGGCTTATCAACGACAAGCCTTTCATGCCGGGGGCCACCCCGGAGCAGCAGGCCAACGCCCTGATGGACTTTGCCGAGCGCGACGGCCAGCGGCTGGGCAACGAGGAACGCCGCCTGATTGTGGATTATGCCAATGTGATCCGGGATTATCACAAGGTTGCCGACCTTATCAATGAGCTGTGCGAGGACGGCTACGAGTTACAGCACGGCGGTGTGGATATTGCGGTGAAAATGCGGGTGGAGCGTGAGATCGCAGACGCGCCCCCGCTTCTTCTTGACCCGGACGCCGAGCCGCTTGTTACGGTTATTTGGAGCGAGAGCGCCGACCTGCGGGACGGGGAGCAGATGCCCCTTTCCCAAG
>CAMXKT010000120.1 GCA_947244595.1 uncultured Oscillibacter sp.
AGGTGAAGGCGTCGGAGAAGATGCTCCAGCTGGAGCCCTTGATGACGCTCTCGGAGATGCCGATGATAAAGGCTCCCACCACGGCCCCGGGGATGGAGCCGATGCCCCCGAACACCGCCGCCACGAAGGCCCGGAGCCCCGGCAGCGCGCCGGACAGAGGAACGATGGACTGGTAATTGGTGAAGTACAGCACGGAGCCCACCGCCGCCAGGAAGGAACCAATGATGAAGGTGACGGAGATGACCGCGTTGATTTTGATGCCCATGAGCTGGGCGGTCTCAAAGTCCTTGGCCACGGCCCGCATGGCCATGCCCACCTTCGTGTGGTTGATGAGCTGGGTCAGGGCCACCACCAGCACCAGCACTAGGATGGGCGTCACCACGGTGACCACCTTGGTGGGCGCGCCCGCGATGGTGATGGTGTTGGAGATGCCCGGGATCTCCGGGTACATCTTGGGCAGGCCGCCGGTAATATATGTGGCCAGATTCTGGAGGAGATAGCTGACGCCGATGGCGGAGATCATGACGCTCATCCGGGGGGCCTCCCGCAGGGGCTTGTAGGCCGCCCGCTCAATGATGAAGCCCAGGAGCACCGTCAAAACCAGCACCAGGGGGATGGACGCCGCCAGGGGCAGGCTGGCAGTGAGGTAGACCATCATCAGGCCCGCCACCATGAACACGTCGCCGTGGGCGAAGTTGATCAGGCGCAGGATGCCGTAGACCATGGTATAGCCGATGGCGATCAGGGCGTACTGTCCGCCCAGGGACACGCCGGAGAGCAGAATGGAAATGGCGTATTGCACGAGGGAACCCTCCCTTGTCTTTAAGATGTGGGGGACGTATCAAGGAGACACGGGACCGTCCCGAAAGAAGCCGCCGCCCGGAAGCCTTTTTCGGGGCGCTCCCGTGAAACGCCGCGACCTGCCGGGGAGAGAGTCCCCCCGGCAGGTAACGGAAGTGCCAGACTAAGTTGCCGTCGCTCCGGCCTGGTTAATCACCCGACCATCAGAGCGAGATAAAATTCTTTTGGTTACTTTTCTTCTAAGAAAAGTAACTTACTTCGCGGTTTGGACGGTCTCCAGGGTCCAGGCACCGGCGGCGTTGTCCGCCGTCTTGATATAGGCGGTATCCCGGATGGCGTCGCCCACTTCGTCAAAGGCGATGGCGCCGGACACGCCGGTGTAGCTCAGGCTGGGCAGGGCGGCCTTGACGGCGGCCTTGTCGGGAGAGCCGGCGGCCTTCAGGGCCTCCAGGGCCACATAGTAGGCGTCATAGCCCATGGCGGTCACCGCCGCGATGGTGTCGTTTCCTCCGTTGTTGGTCATGGCCGTGGAGTCCTCCGCCAGCCAGGCCTTGATGCCGTTATCGAAGTCCGGCGCGCCGCCCTCCTGATAGAAGGTGGAGACGAAGAGCTGGACTTTGGAGCCCTTGGCGGCTTCCAGGACCATGTTGCTGTCCAGGGTGTCGGAACCCAGGATGGGGGTCTCCAGGCCCATGGAGGCGGCCAGCTTCACGATCTGGGTGGAGTAGGCGATGGACACGGGGCAGAAGATGACGTCCGCGCCCTCGGCCACGGCCTGGTTCAGATAGGTGGAGAAGTCAGAGGTGTTGGTGGGGAAGGAGGCCTTCACGCACTCGCCGTCAAAGGCCTGCTCGAAGTAGTTCAAAAGGCCCTGGTCGTAGTCGTTGCCCAGCTCGCCCAGGAGGTACGCCTTCTTGGCGGAGAACTTCTCCGTGGCGAAGTTTGCAAGGACGGTGCCCTGGAAGGGATCCAGGAAGCAGATGCGGAAGTAATAGTCGTTGCCCGCCGTGACGCCGGGGTTCGTGCAGGTCACGCCGATGGCGGCCAGCCCGGCTTCGCCGAAGACGGGGCCGCCGGCGATGGCGCAGCCGGAGCCGTAGGTGCCCAGCACCAGACTCACGTCCTGGCTCACCAGCTGAGAGGCGGCCGTGGGAGCCTTGGCGGCGTCGGAGGCGTTGTCGGCGTAGACCAGCTCCACATTATAGGTCTCTCCGCCGATTTCCACCGTGGGGGTTTCCTTGTTGGCGTACTGCATGCCCAGCATCTCCTGCTTGCCGCCCGCGCCGGAGTCGCCGGTGGCGGGCTCAAAGACGCCGATCTTGACAACCTTACCGGAGCCGCCGGAGGTCTGGGAGCCGCCGGAGCTGTCGGAACCGCTGCCGGAACCGCCGCCGCAGGCGGCCAGGCTCAGCGCCATGGCCAGCGTCAGAAGCATCGCGAAAAACTTTTTCATTCTTTTCATCCTCCTGTCAGATGGGACCTTCGTCCCTGGTATGCCGATTATTCTACGTCCTTTTTCCCGATTTTGCAAGGTAAATTCTTCACAGAAAGATTTCACGGATT
Source organism: uncultured Oscillibacter sp. (assembly GCA_947244595.1). GTDB lineage: Bacteria > Bacillota > Clostridia > Oscillospirales > Oscillospiraceae > Oscillibacter. The sequence continues at coordinate 2,365 of CAMXKT010000120.1, forward strand.
TCGCCGTCCCTTCCTGTCCGGGCTTTCAAAGCGGCGGCTTTTTGTCTCTCTCCGGCGGACAATCCAAAATACCGGGAAATATTTCCCTGGCGCGCGTCCCCCACCGGCGGACAGTCGTTTTCGTGATTTTGCTGAACGGGCCCGGCTCTGGGAAAAATTTTCACTGTCATTTTTTCGGTTATTGTTGCAATATCATGGAAGTATGCTATAATAATCCTGTTACTCAATCACAAGACTTAGTGGGAGGATACACCGTTTATGAACATGAAAACAAGCATCAAAAGGACCGTATGGATCCGCACCGTCGCGGCCCTGGTCTCGATCCTGCTGTTCAGCTTCGTGACCACGGCGAACATCCTGCGCATCCAGAGCGTCCAGAACGCCAACACCCAGGCCGCCGCCCTGCTCCAGCGGGCCCAAGGGGCCGAGACCGCCCACTACAAATGGGCCAGCAACCTCAGCAACGCCCTCTACGCGGGGACCGAGTTCACCGGAAGCACCGACCCCACGAAATGTACCCTGGGCCAGTGGATCTATGGAGACGAGGAGATCAAGGACCCCGCCATCCTGGCCCTGCGGAATGAGCTGGAACCCTTACATAAGGAGATCCACGGCTCCGCCACTCAGGTGCTGGAGATGCTGAAGACCAGCCCCGCCGAAGCCCAAGCCTATTATCAGGGGACCATCCTGACCAACATCTCCACCCTGGTGGGCAAGCTGGACAAGGTCATCGAGCTGGAGACCGCGGCCAACAACGACGGCCTGGCCCGGCTGCACACCCTCATCCTCCAGATGCAGCTGGTGTGCTTTATCTGCCTGATTCTGGCCCTGATCTGCCTCATCGGCCTGGTCACCTTCGTCAGCAAGCACGTGGTGCGGCCTATCCTCCTCATCACGGACCAGGCCCGTCCCCTGCAGGAGGGCCGCCTGAACCTGGAGATGGACTACCACTCCGACAATGAGCTGGGCGAGCTGTCCAAGACCCTGGAGGACTCCATGGCCCTGATCCACAGCTATGTGGAGGACATCAACCGCATCATGGCGGAGCTGTCCCAGGGCAACTTCGACGTCGCCACCGCCACGCCCTACATCGGCGACTTCCAGACCATCGAAACGTCCCTCAACAGCTTCACCTCCACCATCTCCGGCACCCTGGGCAGCATCGTCCACACCCAGGGCCGGGTCTCCAGCAACGCCGGGCAGCTGTCCAGCGGCGCCCAGGCCCTGGCCCAGGGCGCGACCGAACAGGCCAGCGCCGTGGAGCAGCTCTACGCCACCCTGGACGACCTGTCCAAGGGCGCGGCGCAGAACGTCCAGTCCGCCGCCGCCGCCCTGGAGAGCGCCCGTCTCACCGGCGAGCAGGTGACCATCAGCGGCCAGCAGATGGAGCAGATGGTCTCCGCCATGACAGACATCACCAACTCCTCCCAGGAGATCGGACGCATCATCAAAACCATCGAGGACATCGCCTTCCAGACGAACATCCTGGCCCTGAACGCCGCCGTGGAGGCCGCCCGGGCGGGCTCCGCCGGCAAGGGCTTCGCCGTGGTAGCCGACGAGGTGCGCTCCCTGGCCACCCGGTCCGACGAAGCCGCCAAGGCCACCAAGGACCTGATCGACAACTCCGTCCAGGCCACGGAGCAGG
>CAMXKT010000121.1 GCA_947244595.1 uncultured Oscillibacter sp.
ACGGCGGCGACATCACCCGGAAAAAGAAGCTGCTGGAAAAGCAGAAGGAAGGCAAGAAGAAGATGCGGAGTTTGGGCTCCGTCCAGATTCCCACGGAAGCGTTCCTGGCGGTGCTGAAGCTCGACGAGTAACCTCGTCGGGGGTTTTCCTTGCGCTGACGCGCGGGGAGGTCTGGATACCAGCGATGGCTGGTACAATGCACCCCCCATGTCGTCGGGGCGAAATCCGTTCCGCTTCGCAGCCGCCTGGCGGCGACGGCTCCGCTGCACTCCTTTGCCCCTCCTCTCCCCACCGCGCGGGGCGCGGCGGGGGCCCCTGGTTTGCGAAAAGAGAGAATGCGCCGTGCACGGTGGAAGAGAGAAAACGGGGGCGCGCAGGCAGTGCCGACCGTTTCACGAATGTCTTCGGGCCGCGGCGTGGTGCGGGCGGGGGCTTTGGCGGTTGAAGCATGGACTGACCGTCTGTCCTCGCTGCCGCTAATCTGGCGCTTTATAAAGCAGGAGGGTCTACCGAACAAAATCGGTAGACCCTCTTTCTTCATCAACTGCCAGGGTGCGGCAGCAAAAAGAGGAGCTGGTCCATTCGATGACATCCAAACCCCCGCTTGCACCACGCCGCGGGCAGAAGACATGCGTACTCGGGGGAGGCAGCTCTTGCGCGCCCCCGTAAACGCAACCCCTTGCTTTTCTCTTTTGGACCGTGCACGGCCCGTTTTCTCTTTTCATTCGGGAATGAAAAGAGAAAATGGGGGGTGCAATGAACCAGCTATCATCATAGCTGTATTCCACCCCGCCCGTCAGGGCTGGTAAAAGCCCCCGCCCCGGTAGGGGGCGCATCCTCACCCGATGCTAATCGCACTGACAGGACACTCGTCCCGGGCGCTCTGCGCCGCGTCCAGCATTCCGTCAGGGATCTCCCCGCCGTGGGCGAAGCCATCATCCCCCATGGTGAAGACCTCCGGGCAGTTCCCGGCGCACAGGCCGCAGCCGATGCAGTTTTCGTTGACCGTCGCGTTCATAATGTCTCTCCAATCAAATCAAAAATTTACCCCGTCCCGGCTGGGACGGGGCGGCAAAACTAGTGTGCCTCATTTTTTGATTTTCACTCTTTCAACACGTCTACGGTCTCCACGCCGTAGTACCGGAACAGCGCCAGGGTCTCCGCCCCGATCCGCTCCCCGGACACGGCCACGGGCACCGCCGGGGGACAGGCCACCGTGGGCGCGCCACAGATCCGGCCCAGGCTTTTTTCAGCCGGGACGGTCTCCCGGGGCGCGAACAGCGCCTCCTGGACGGACAGGACCCTCTCCCCCCTGGCCGGGGACAGGGCGGGGCGGGGACGGGCGGGTCCCGGCATGGCCGGGCCCGGCGCGCGGGCCAACATCCGCAGGGCCTCGGCATCTGTGGACCCGGAGGCCATGAGGACGCAGAAGTCCCGGTCCGCGTACTCCGGCTCCACGCCCCCGGTCCGCAGCGCCTCCGCCAGGGCGAAGCCCTCCCAACCGGAGCAGGCGGCGTCAAAAGTGAGCTTCAAGGGCTCCGTCCCCGTGAAGGCCCAGCCCCGGGCGGACAAGTCCCGCCTCACCTCCGCCAGACCGCGGGTGGCGGCGCGGATGCGCTCCGGCCCCTCTCCGGCCAGCCAGGCATTGCACAGGTCCAGAGAGGCTAGGGTCAGATAGGACGGACTGGTGGACCCGAAGACGGACAGGGCGGCTCTGGCGTTCTCCCGGAGGGCCGCCGGAGCGGTTTTCGACACGTGGAGATAGGCCCCGCCGGTGAGAACCGGCAGGGTCTTGTGGGCGGAGTCGCAGCAGAGGTCCGCCCCCTGGTCCAGGGGGTGGAGGCCCAGAAAGCGGAGATAGGCCCCGTGGGCGTTGTCCACCAGGAGCAAAGTCCCGTGGCGGCGGCAGACCTCCGCCAAAGCCGGGACATCCTGGAGGTTTCCCAGGTAGTCGGGGCTGGTGACGTAGACGGCGGCGGGAGGCGCGTCCAGGGCGGCCAGGCGCTGGTCCAACCCCGCCGCCGTGACGGGACAGGCGCAGAGAGACGCGTCCTCCTCCGGCCAGAGCCAGACGGGCTCGAAGTCCAGCAGGGCGGCGGCGTGGACGAAGGACTTGTGGACGTTCCGGGCCGCCAGGACGACCGGCGGCGTGCCCAACCGTCGGTTCTGGAGGGCCAGGAACAGCAGGGCCTTGATACACTGGGTGGACCCTTCCGTAGAGTAGAACGTGGCGGCGGAGCCGAAGAGAGCGGCGGCGTTTCGTTCGCTCTCGGCGATGATCCCCGCCGCCTCATAGAGGGAGTCCGCCCCGGGGATCTCCGTGATATCCCACCGCTCGCAGCCCAGGGGGCCGTTCACGCCCTTGTGGCCCGGCATATGGAAGCGGCCCTCCCTTTGATACTCCCGCAGGAAGTCCCAGATGGGGGTGGTCATGTCTCCTCCGCCTCTTCCGCCAAAGCCGCTTGCAGCATGATGGCGCACTCCATCCGCTTGCGGAACAGCTCACAGCCCGCCTCGTAGACCCCCCGGATGGACCCGGAGGCGTGGTAGGCGTTGGCGGCGCAGCCGCCGGAGCAATAGAGCTTGGCCCAGCAGTCCGCACATTCGGGCCGGGCGTAGGCGTTGCAGGACCGGAACTCCTCCCGGAGGGCGGTGTTCGTCACGCCGTTCCACACGTCCCCCAGCTTGTAGGCCTCCTCCCCCACGAACTGGTGGCAGGGGTACAGGTCCCCCCAGGGGGTAACGGCCATGTACTCCGTGCCGGAGCCGCAGCCGGAGACCCGCTTGTAGACGCAGGGCCCTCCCGTCAGGTCCAGCATGTAGTGGTAGAAGGTGATGGGGCGGCCCTCTCTATGGCGCTTGAGCATTTCCTTTGCCAGCAGCTCGTACTGCTCCTTGACGGTCTCCAGATCCTCCGCCGTCAGAGCCGCCAGGTCGCCTGGGGCGCAGACCACCGGCTCCATGGAGAGCTCGGTAAAGCCCAGGTCCGCCATGTGGAAGAGGTCGCGGGTAAAGTCGGGATTCCGGTGGGTGAAGGTGCCCCGCATGTAGTACCGGCTTCCCCCCCGGGCCTTCACCAGCTCCTGGAACTTGGGAACAATGCGGTCATAGCTGCCGTTCCCGGCGTAGTCCACCCGAAGGGCGTCGTGGATCTCCTTCCGTCCGTCCAGGGAAAGGACCACGTTGTCCATCTCCCGGTTGGCAAAGTCGATCACGTCTGCGTCGATGAGCATCCCGTTGGTGGTGAGGGTGAAGCGGAAGCGCTTGTGGCAGGGCTCCTCCCGGGTCCGGGCGTAGGCCACCAGATCCTTGACCACCTGCCAGTTCATCAGCGGTTCGCCGCCGAAGAAGTCCACCTCCAGATTGGTTCGGGTCCCCGAGTGGGCGATGAGGAAATCCAGGGCCTGTCTCCCCACGTCAAAACTCATGAGGGCCCGGTCGCCGTGACCGGCATCCGGCCCATGATACTTCCCCTGGCTGGCGAAACAGTAGGAGCAGTTCAGGTTGCAGGTGTGGGCCACGTGGAGGCAGAGGGCCTTCACCACGTCGCCGGAGCGCTCTTTAAAGGTCCCGGCAATGCCGGCGAAGGTGTCCGGCGTGTAGAGCTGCCCGGACCGGACCAGGGCCTCCACGTCCGCCAGGCACTCCCGGAGCTCCGCCTCCGTCACGTCGGGGCGGTCCCGGTATTTTTCCAGCAGGGTCTTGACGATCTCCTCCGGCCCGTGGTCCGGCCAGAGGGCGATGACGTCGTAAGCCACCTCGTCCACCACGTGGATTCCGCCGGAGCAGCTGTCCAGGACGATGTTGTACCCGTTCAATTTGTATTGATGTACCATGGGGGAAGTCCTCCTGTGTGGAATTCAAGGAAAAGCGCCGCCTCATAGGCGGCGCTTCGCGTGTTTACTTCTGCTCGCACTTCTGATTGGCGACGCCGCAGGAGGTCTTGCAGGCGGACTGGCAGGAGGTCTGGCACTCGCCGCAGCCGCCCTTCTTGGCGCTCTCGCAGA
>CAMXKT010000122.1 GCA_947244595.1 uncultured Oscillibacter sp.
TCGTCAGGACGATGAGGCAGATGAGCCCGAAGAACACGGTGCCCATGCCCATCAGGCAGACAAACAGACTTGAAGGTTCCATATACTCCCTCCCAAAAAATTGATAGCGGGTTTATTGTACCAACTTCCGCGGGAAAAAACAATGACTTTGGCAAAATTTTATCAGGGTTTTTTGCGTTCTTTTTTGCGTACCCGCCAGAGGGTGGACGGGAAGACGAAAACGTGGTACAATTTTACGAATCCGAGGCGGAAGACGGCGGATTTGTCCGCTAAGAAACCGAAAAGATTTTCCCGCCCCGCCGGAAAGGAGCTTCGTTATGCAGTACCAAGCCGTGGTCCCCGGCCGCTTTCTCAGCCGTCCCAACCGCTTTGTGGCCCAGGTGGAGGCGGAGGGGAACGTCCGGACCGTCCACGTCAAAAATACGGGCCGCTGCCGGGAGCTGCTGGTCCCCGGAGCGGCCGTGTATCTGGAAAAAAGCGCGAATCCCAAACGGAAGACGGGGTATGATCTCATTGCCGTTCAAAAGGGCAGTCTGCTGGTGAATATGGACGCCCAGGCCCCCAATCAGGTGTTCGCCGAGTGGTTATCATCCCGCCTCCCGGAGGGGGCGGTCCTCCGCCGGGAGGTCCGCTGGGGGGACTCCCGGCTGGACTTCTGCGTGGAGGGGCCGCGAGGCCCGTACTTCATCGAGGTCAAGGGCGTGACCCTGGAAGACCATGGCGCGGCCCGCTTTCCCGACGCGCCCACGGAGCGGGGGATAAAGCACATCCGGGAGCTCCGGAGGGCGGCGGAAGCGGGGCTGGGGGCGGCGCTGTTCTTCGTGGTGCAGATGGAGGGCATGAGGAGCGTGGCCCCCAACGACGAGACCCACCCCGCCTTCGGTGAGGCCCTGCGGGAGGCGGCGGCCCACGGGGTGCGGGTCTGCGCCTGGGACTGCGCCGTCACGCCGGAGAGCCTGGCCATCCGAAAGGAAGTTCCGGTCATCCTCTAAAGCAGCCGCCCCACCGGCTCCGCCTCGAAAACTTGGGCATAGCGGCGTTTCAATTCCTCCGCCGCTCCGGCGGTGTCCGCGCTGGGGGCGAAGAGGCCGAACACCGCCGGGCCGGAACCCGACATGGCGGCGGCCAGGGCCCCCTTGCGAAGGAGAGTCTCCTTGATGGTCTCAATCTCCCGCCGCTCCTCCGGCTCCAGAACGGCTTCGAACACGTTGCCCACATGCCGGGCCAGACCCTCCAGGTCCCCCCGCTCCAGGGCGGCGGCACAGCCGGAGACGTCCGGATGGGGGAGGCTCCTATCGAAGCGGAGCCGGGCGAACATGGGCCCCGTGGGCAGGTCAAAGTCCGGCTTGCAGATCACAAAGCGGCAGTCCGGCAGGGGAGGGAGGTCCGTCAAACGCTCCCCCCGGCCCTCCGCCAGGGCGGCGCCCCCCCGGACGCAGAAGGACATGTCGCTGCCAATCTGCCCCCCCACGGCCTCCAATGCCTCCCGGAGCATGTCCGGGGCGTACCGCGCCCGCAGCAGCCGCAGCAGGGCCGCCACGTCGGCGCTGCCGCCCCCCAGGCCCGCGTAGGCCGGGATCCGCTTCTCCAGCGTCACCCGAAGGCCCGGCACGGGCCGCCCCAGGACGGCGAAAAAGGCCTCCGCCGCCCGCTGCTCCAGGGTCTTCCCCTCAGGCAGGGCAATCCCCCGGGCGGAGAGAGAGAAGCCCTCCCCAGCCTCCTCCAAGGTCACGGTATCGCGGAGGCTCACCGTCTGCATGACCATGCGCATTTCGTGATAGCCGTCCGGGCGGCGGCCCAGGATGTCCAGGGCCAGATTGACCTTCGCCGGGGCGGTCTGAATGTTTCGCTTCATGTGAAATTCACCTCTAGAACGGCTCCATTTTTCGCCGGGCTTTCGTTGCCGTGCGGGATGCCCGCGTGCCCGCCGGAGTCTGGAGCGTGTTAAAAACCCATCTCCGCCAGCTCCTGCGCCAGGCGGATGTAAAACTCCCCCGCGTCGAAGCCGGGGCGCTTCCGCCTCCGGCCCCCCACGGCGTCCTGATGGGACACGCCCTCCAGGGTGCCCCGATACGTTCCCCAGACGGCGGAGTCCGGGGAGACCAGGCCGTCGGTGGGGGTGTCGGCCTTGCTCAACCAGAGCTGAACGCGGTCCATGGGATCCCAAACCGGCCTGTCCAGCCGGGCACCCCAGCTCTGGTAGCAGACCAGGGGGCTGTCCGGGTTTTCGGCGTTGAAGCGCTCCATGGCCTCCGGCGTCAGGGCGGATACCGCCGCCTGAAAGTTTGGCTCCCGGTCTCCCCGGGCCCGCCAGAAGCCCTCCAGCCCCGGGCCGATAACGCGGCAGACGGTTTTCCGTCCCAGCCATTCCGCCGCCGCCCGGGAGCCGTGGTGAGGCGTGCAGATGGTGGTGAGGGAGGCGGTCTGTTCGGCGAAGCCCAGAGTGGAGATGAGATAGCGGGCCTCCAGGCCGCCCTTGGAGTGGGCGACAAGGTTCAGCTTTTCAGCGCCCGTCTCCGTCAGGACGTCCTCCGCCCGGCGGAGGAGGGCCCGGGCGTTGCCGGGGACGCTCCCCCAGGCGTCTTGGCCGCTGAGGTAGACCGAGGCCCCATGGGAGCGGAGGAGGTCTGTCATAGAGCCCCAGTAGGAGAAGATCCAGTCGTCCCGGCAGTTCAGACCGTGAACGAGCAGGAGGGGATATCGGGTCCGGCAGTCCGTCATAGGGGCCTCCCTTCCGGCCTTGCTTTTTGTCGAAAGCCGTGTTATTGTATGAACAGGCGCCATGACAAGACGGCGGCGGTTGGTCACGTTCCCCGGAAGGGGGTGACGAAATGCCGATTACATTGACCTTCCATATCCTTCATTGGACTGTGACGATCAAGGTAAAAAGCAGAAACCGCCACCGGGCAGGGTGACGGTTTCTCTTTTGAAGCTGTAACAATCTAACCGGACCAACCGCTTGCCGCGGCGCCTAGGTTCATTATAGGCCACCCCGGCCTGTGTGTCAAGCCCCGGCGGGAGCCGGGGCTTGCTTTTCCACGCGTGCTTTCATTCACGAAAGGATTGACTTTTTGGAGAAAGCCGGGTATCATACTAGAGAATCTGCCCGGGGCGGTTTCCGCCTGTGGGTTTTGCAACGAAACATACGAGAGAGGAACGAGAATCTTATGAAACGGGAGCGTTTTCAATCCCGCCTGGGCTTCCTGCTGGTAAGCGCGGGCTGCGCCATCGGCATCGGCAACGTGTGGAAATTCCCCTATGTCACCGGGGAGAACGGCGGCGGCGTGTTTGTGCTGTTTTACCTGCTGTTCCTGGCCATCATGGGCGTGCCGGTGCTGACCATGGAACTGGCCGTGGGCCGGGCCAGCCGCAAGAGCGCCGTCCAGGGCTACCAGGCCCTGCAGAAACCGGGCGGCAAGTGGCACATCCACGGCTGGTTCTGCGTGGCGGGCTGCTGCCTTTTGATGATGTACTACACCACGGTTTCCGGCTGGATGCTGGGCTACTTCTTCAAGTTCGCCGGAGGGGCTTTTGACGGACTGACCACCGAGGCGGTGGAGAGCGTCTTCCCTGCCATGCTGGGAAACCCCGTGGAGATGACCTGCTGGATGGTGCTGACGGTGCTGACGGGCTTCCTGGTGGTGAGCTTCGGCCTTCAAAAGGGTCTGGAGCGCATCACCAAGTGGATGATGCTGGGCCTGCTGTGCCTGATCGTGGTGCTGGCCGTTCACAGCCTGATGCTCCCCGGCGGCATGGAAGGCGTGAAGTTCTACCTTCTGCCCGACTTCGGCCGGGCGGCGGAAGCGGGCCTGGGCAATGTCATCACCGCCGCCATGAACCAGGCTTTCTTCACCCTGAGCCTCGGCATCGCCGCCATGGAGATCTTCGGCAGCTATATGAGCCGGGACAACACGCTGACCAGCGAGGCGGTGCGCATCTGCCTGCTGGACACCTTCGTGGCCCTCATGGCGG
>CAMXKT010000123.1 GCA_947244595.1 uncultured Oscillibacter sp.
TCGGGCGCCAGCTCCAAGGCGTATTCGCCGTCCGCCTCCCTCCCCCTTCCACCAACCGGGGGCTCTCTTCGCGGAGGGCATGACGGGTACTGGTCCTCTTCCTCGCTGTAAGGCGTATTGTACCAGAGCCGGGATGGATTGTCAACACAAACCGGGGGAAGTTTTCCTCTCGCCGGGCAGTTTCCCTTGTATTGAAATACACGGCCGCCCGTGGTAAAATTCTAAACAGGCGGAATCAAGGAGGGGCGCATGTTTTATTTCATCAGGCATGGCGAGCCGGACGGCTCCCAACGAAACACCAAGATTTTCCAAGGCTTCGGCGTCCATCTGGCGGGGCTGTCCGAAAGGGGAATCGCGCAGATCGAAGAGGCGGCCCGGGACCCCAGGCTTTCCGGCGCAGAGATTATCCTAAGTTCTCCTTATACCCGGGCCCTGCAAACGGCGGCCATTCTGTCAAAAACCTTGGGGCTCTCCATTGTCATAGAGACCGATCTGCACGAGTGGCTGGCAAATCAGAACTACCTATATGAAGACGACGAGACCGCCGGGCTTGCGTATCGGGAATACCTCGAATCCGGCGGGAGGCACCGGTCGGAAGCACAAGTATGGGAGGAAACAGCCTCCGTCAGAAAACGGGTTCTCCGTGTGCTGGAAAAATACGCGGCGTACGAAAACGTCATTGTCGCTTGTCATGGAATGGTCATTCAGGCCGTGACGGGAGACGGACACCCGGATTACGGCGAAATTCAGGAGTTTGATTTGCGAGCTCTGTAATCCGCACAGGGTACGCCTACGAGAGGAGACGCCAATGGAAACCATCCCCGCCAAAACCATTGTGAACCGGACCAAGGATCCCAGCTGGTTCGGCACGGAATATAACATGAACATCTACCGGGGCTGCTGCCACGGGTGCATCTACTGCGACAGCCGGAGCGACTGCTACCACAACGAGGACTTCGACCGGGTCAAGGTCAAGGGCGACGCCCTTCGGATCATCCGGGATGACCTGGAGAGCAAGGTTAAAATCGGCGTGGTGGGCACCGGCTCCATGAGCGACCCCTACAACCCCTTCGAGGAGGAGCTCCAGCTCACCCGCCGGGCCCTGACCCTGCTGGAGGCCTACGGCTTCGGCGTGGCCATCGCCACAAAGAGCGACCTCATTGTCCGGGACATTGACGTGCTGACCTCTATTAACCGGACCATGCCCGCTATCTGTAAAATCACCCTCACCACCTGCGACGACGAATTGGCTTCCAAGGTGGAGCCTCACGCCCCCTCTCCCTCCCGCCGTCTGGCGGCGGTGGAGCGGCTGAGCGCGGCGGGCCTCTTCACTGGGATTTTAATGATGCCCATTCTCCCCTTCCTGGAGGACAATTCGGAGAATATTCGGGATATCGTGGCCCGGGCGGCGGACGCGGGGGCCCGGTTCATCTACCCTGCCCTGGGCATGACCTGCCGGGCGGGGCAGCGGGAGTATTTCTACCGGAAATTGGAGGAGCAGTTCCCCGGCCAGGGATTGGCGGAGAAGTACCGGCGGCGGTACGGCCCCCGGTACGAGTGTTCCAGCCCCAAGGCCCGGGCGCTGTGGGAGGTTTTTCAGGAGGCGTGCAGTCGCCGGGGACTGCTGCATTCCATGGGCCGAATCGTCACCGCCTCCCGGCGGGGGCACGAGACGGACCAACTCAGTCTGTTTTAAAAACCGGAGCGCCCATTACAAGGCGCTCCGGTTTTTGGGTTTCTTCTCAATCCAGGGGCTTCATCGTGGGGAACAGAATCACGTCCCGGATGGTGTCCGCCCCGGTCAGCAGCATAACGCAGCGGTCAATGCCCATGCCCATGCCGCCGGTGGGGGGCATGCCGTATTCCAGGGCCGTCAGGAAGTCCTCGTCCAGCATCTCCGTCTCGTCGTCCCCCCGGTCCCGGAGCTCCGCCTGCTTCTCAAAGCGGCGGCGCTGGTCAATGGGGTCGTTCAGCTCGGAGTAGGCGTTGGCCAGCTCGCTGTGGCAGACAAAGAGCTCGAACCGCTCCGTCAGACGGGGATCGACCGGGCTCCGCTTGGTCAGCGGGGAGACCTCCACCGGGTACATGGTGATGAAGGTGGGCTGAATCAGCTTCTCCTCCACCTTCTGGTCAAAGCAGGCATAGAGGGCGTTGCCCCAGGTCTTGTCCGCCGTCTCCGCCAGCTCCACGCCGATGGCTTTGACGGCGGCCACCGCCTCGGCGTCGTCGGAAATGGCGGCGAAGTCCACCCCGGCGTACTCCCGCACGGCGTCCACCATGGTCAGCCGCCGCCAGCCGGGGGTCAGGTCCAGCTGCTGGCCCAGCCACTCCACCTGATAGCCGCCTCGGATTTCCTTGGCCGCGCCGGAGATGATGCCCTCGGCGATGTCCATCATGCCGTGAAAGTCGGTGTAAGCCTGGTACAGCTCCACAGTGGTGAACTCCGGGTTGTGCTTGGGGTCCATGCCCTCATTCCGGAAGATGCGGCCGATCTCATACACCCGGTCCATGCCGCCCACGATGAGCCGCTTTAAGGGCAGCTCCGTGGCGATGCGCATGTACATATCAATGTCCAGGGTGTTGTGGTGGGTGACAAAGGGCCGGGCCGCCGCACCGCCAGCCAGAGTGTTCAGCACCGGGGTCTCTACCTCGATGTAGCCCATATCGTCCAGGTAGCGGCGCATAAACTGAATGAACTTCGACCGGATGAGGAAGTTATTTTTCACATCCGGGTTCACCATCAGGTCCACGTAGCGCTGACGATAGCGGAGCTCCTTGTCCTGGAGGCCGTGGAACTTCTCCGGCAGCGGCAGCAGGGACTTGGAAAGCAGGGTGATATTCTTTGCCCGGACGCTCATCTCTCCCCGCTGAGTGCGGAAGACTTCGCCGTCTACGCCCACGATGTCCCCGATGTCAAACTTTTTGAATTTCTTATAGACCGCCTCGTCCATCTCGTCCTGCCTGGCGTAGAGCTGGATACGGCCGTCCTTGTCCTGCAGGTCGCAGAAACTGACCTTGCCCATGCCCCGCTTGCTCATGAGGCGGCCCGCCACCTTGACGGGCTTGCCCTCCAGGGCGTCGAAGTTCTCCTTGATCTGCCGGGACGTGGAATCCCAGTCAAAGCGCGTCAGCTGAAAAGGGTCCTCCCCGGCGGCCTGGAGCTCCGCCAGCTTTTCCCGGCGGACCCTGGTCTGCTCGCTTAAGTCCATCTCTGGCTTCTTCATTTGTTCTGCCATCCTGTTCTCCTTCCCTGACGACGGCTCAGCGCTCAATCTTCAGAACTTTATAGCGGATGTTCCCCCGGGGGGCCTCCACCACGGCGGTCTCCCCTTCCTTTTTACCGATAAGGGCCTTGCCGAAGGGGGACTCCTCGGAAATGATGCCGTGCATGGGGTCGGACTCCTGGGAGCCCACAATGGTATAGGGAGTCGGCATCGCCTTTCCGTCGGGCCCCTCCACCGTTACCTTGCAGCCGATAGCCACTACGTCGGTATTGCTGCTTTCATCCACAATGACGGCGTGCTGGAGGATCTCCTCCACCTCGGCAATATGGGAGTAGAGCTTGCCCTGTTCATTCTTAGCCTCGTCGTATTCGCTGTTTTCGCTGAGGTCGCCAAAGCCCCGGGCCACCTTGATCTGCTCCGCCACCTCGTCGGACCGGGTGGTCTTGAGGTAGTTCAGCTCCTCCTGCAGCTCATCGTAACGGGCCTGACTCATCTTGTATTCTTTCGCCATGTTGGACAGTTCCTTTCTTTATTATGCCTCACGCCGGAAATTTTTTCCCAGGGCGCAATTTTACAAGATGATATTATATAGAAGGACTCCGGGAATGTCAAGCCTCTCTATCCCTCGCCCGGCTCCCCGCCTGTAGGAGTACAATACATATAGGACAGTAGAAGAAGAAAGAAGTAGAAGG
>CAMXKT010000124.1 GCA_947244595.1 uncultured Oscillibacter sp.
AGGCAAGGGTCTGCAAAACCCTGATTCCCCGGTTCAAATCCGGGTGTCACCTCCAGAGTAGCCCCCGTAGCCGCAAATGGCTGCGGGGGTCATTTTTATCTATGCGGCAGACTTTTCGCAGGGAGTCTCCTAAATCCAGCGGCGTCTGCACGGATCAATTCCCCGCAAATTGGATTCATGGGGCGGTTTTATTGACTTTACGCCGATAAAGTGCTATATATGTATTGAAATACATTTATGCCGGGGAGGGAGGCGCGCTTTGAACAGGCAGAATATTGGAGCCGGGATCGCTATCGCAGCGCTTTATATAGGGATGGAGTGTCTGGGCATTACCTGCCCAATTCGTTTTTTTACCGGAATCTCTTGTGCGGGCTGCGGAATGAGTCGAGCCTGGCTTTCCTTTTTACAGTGTGATATCCGTTCCGCGTTTTATTACCATCCCCTTTTTCTCCTGGTCATTCCGGGTGCGCTTTTGTTCTTGTTCCGCTCGAAAATAAATGAAAAACATTTCTGGTGGGAAACCGGCGCGCTTTGCGGGTTGTTCCTCATGGTGTATATCATCCGTCTTTTAAACCCTCATGACGTCATTGTAACCTGCGCACCTTCAGAGGGCCTGATCTGGCGGATCATATCCTCAATCAAATCACACTGAATAGGGAAATTACAGAAGGGAGAAAATTTCATGTTTTGTTGGAAGTGTGGGAAAGAAGTACAGGCAGACCAAGGGTTTTGCGGATCATGCGGCGCGCCCTTAAGCCAATTGTCCCAAGATCCGCCTTTCCCCGAGGAGGCCGCGCCAACACAGGCGGCAGCCACACCGCAGGCAGCGCTCCCCAGGCGGCGCCGGTCCCTGGCGCCCAGGCCAACAGGAGCGCCGCCGCGCAGCCGTTCAACTCCCCGGATCCCTCCGGGATGCCCCCGGCTCAGTTCCGCCTGAAGACGAACCGGAGCCTGCTGATGTACATTTTGCTCACGCTTGTCACCTGCGGATTTTACAGCTGGTACTTTATTTATGCCCTCGCTCGGGACGTTAACGCGGCCTGCTCCGGAGACGGGCGGAGCACCGCCGGACTAATCAAATTACTCTTACTGGGTTTTATTACCTGCGGCATTTACTCTTGGATCTGGTACTAAGGCCTGGGGAACCGTCTCGCCTACAACGCCCCTTGATATGGTAACCGTGTTTTTCTTCACATTTTCCAACCCGAAGGCATAGCACAAAACAGGAAGGCCGCTGTTTAACACAGCGGCCTTCCTGTTTTGCTAAAAGCGATGAAACAATCTTATACCTCGGTCGGGGCCTCTTCCCCGGAGCCAAAGGCCTTGAGCGCCCGCTCGTCGGCCTCCCGCTTCTCCTCGATGGCCTCTTTCAGGATCATGTCCTTCACCTTCATGAGCCGGATCGTCGTCGCGCGGTCGTTTTCGTCCAGCTTCATGTTGATATACCGGATGGCCTCCTGGGTGTCGGGGATCATAACGTACTCCAGGGCGTTGACGCGCCGCCGGGTCTTCTCGATCTCCTCCGCCATGAGCTGGGCGGACTTCTCGATCTCCGCCAGCTTCAAGAGCTTCCGGAACACCTTCCCCAGGGCGTCCACCGCCGTGTCCAGCTCGCCGGACGTGGCCGCGAAGCCGTAGGGATAGATGTCGGAATCCGACCGGGTCTGGGTCTGGAAATCGTACACCGGCACGTTGACGGACATGATGTTCTGGAACGTCATGGTCAGCTCCACGCTCTGCTTAGGGTAGAGCAGGGCCTGCTCCATGGCCTCGGAGCTCATCAGGGCGGAGGCCACCGTGAAGGCCCCGTGGACCGTCATCAGCTCCTCCTCCACCTCCGCCCGGAGGGCCCGGACCTCCCGGACCGTCTCCAGGAACTGCTTCATCAGCTCATCCCGCTTGTCTTTCAGCAGCTTGTGGCCCCGCTGAGCGGTGCGCAGCTTGCCTTTGAGGCGGGTGAGCTCCATGCGGGTGGGGCTTACCGTGATATTCGCCATGGCTCACCCCTCCTTACTGCTCGTCTTTTTTCGGCCAGTATCTCTCGATCAGCTCGGGCTTGATCCGCTTCAGCTCCGCCTTGGGCAGGATGCTGAGGAGCTCCCAGCCCAGGTCCAGGGTCTCGAAAATGGAGCGGTTCTCCTCATAGCCCTGGTTCACGTAGCGCCGCTCGAACTCGTCGGCGAACTTGGCGTACAGCAGGTCCGTGGGGGTCAGGGCCGCCTCGCCCAGAATGGACATCAATTCCTTGTTGTCCTTGCCGGTGGAGTAGGCCGCGAAGAGCTGGTTCATGGTGTCCGCGTGGTCCTCCCGGGTCTTGCCCTTGCCCACGCCCTTGTCCTTCAGACGGCTGAGGGAGGGCAGCACGTCCACGGGGGGATGGATGCCCTGGCGGTACAGGGACCGGGTCAGGATGATCTGACCCTCGGTGATATAGCCCGTCAGGTCGGGGATGGGGTGGGTCTTGTCGTCCTCGGGCATGGTCAGGATGGGGATCAGGGTAATGGAGCCCTTCTTGCCCAGCTGCCGTCCGGCCCGCTCGTACAGCGTCGCCAGGTTGGTGTACAGGTAGCCCGGGAAGCCGCGGCGGCCCGGGACCTCCTTCTTGGCGGCGGAGACCTCCCGGAGGGCCTCGGCGTAGTTGGTGATGTCGGTCATGATGACCAGGACGTGCATGTCCTTCTCAAAGGCCAGATACTCCGCGGCGGTCAGGGCCATGCGGGGGGTGGCGATGCGCTCGACGGCGGGGTCGTTGGCGAGGTTCGAGAACAGGACGGTGCGGTCGATGGCCCCGGTGCGCTTGAACTCGTTGACGAAGAACTCCGACTCCTCGAAGGTGATGCCGATGGCGGCGAAGACCACGGCGAAGTTGGCGCTCTCGTCTCCCAGCACCTTGGCCTGCCGGGCGATCTGCGCCGCCAGATTGGCGTGGGGCAGGCCGGAGCCGGAGAAGATGGGCAGCTTCTGCCCCCGGACCAGGGTGTTCAGGCCGTCGATGGTGGAGACGCCGGTCTGGATGAACTCGTTGGGGTAGTCCCGGGCGGCGGGGTTCATGGGCAGGCCGTCGATGTCCCGGTACTCCTCCGGCAGGATGTCGGGGCCGCCGTCGATGGGGCGGCCCATGCCGTTGAAGACCCGGCCCAGCATGTCGCCGGACACGCCCAGCTGCAGGGGGTGGCCCAGGAAGCGGACCTTGGCGTCGGCCATGTTGATGCCGGCGGCGGACTCGAAGAGCTGGACCACGGCGGTGTCGCCGTTGACCTCCAGCACCTGGCCCCGGCGGGTGGTGCCGTCGTGGAGCTCCACCTCCACCAGCTCGTTGTAGGTGACGTTCTCCACCATCCGGACCATCATCAGGGGGCTGACGATCTCCTCTACGGTTTTGTATTCACGAATCATTACTGGTCACCTCCCTGGGCCGCGATCTCGGCGATCTCGGCTTCCATCTCGGTCCGGAACTCCTCATAGGCCTTGACATACTCGTCGGCGGGGACGCTCTTGGCCCGGCCGATCTTCTCCCGGACGGGGATGTCGAAGAGCTTCATCACGTCCGCCCCCTTGGCGATGGCGTCCCGGCACAGAGCCTCGTAGCGGAGGATCAGCGCCAGGAGCTTGCCCTGGCGGTCGTAGCTGGAATAGCCGTCGATGTCGGTGAAGGCGTTCTGCTGGAGGAAGTCCTCCCGGACCATCCGGGCAACCTCCAGGGTCAGCTGGTCGGAGGGGGACAGGGCGTCCTTGCCCACCAGCTGGACGATCTCGTTCAGGCTGGCCTCCTGCTGGAGGATGCTCATGGCCTTGCTTCTGTCCTTCATGAAGTCCTCGCCGAAGTTCTCGTCAAACCAGGGCTTCAGGGTGTCCAGATACAGGGAGTAGGAGTTCAGCCAGTTGATGGCGGGGAAGTGCCGCTTGTAGGCCA
>CAMXKT010000125.1 GCA_947244595.1 uncultured Oscillibacter sp.
CCACGGTGCCGATGGCGTCGGACAGCAGGGCTTCCTTCATGTTGGGCATGTTGCCCTGATCGTCCACCATGCCCGCCCGGGAGGCGGTGCCCACCAGGGTGCCGATGGTGTCGAACATGTCGATCATGCAGAAGGTGATGATCAGGGTGATGGCGGTGAACCAGCCGATCTGGAGGAAGCCGGAGAAGTTGAACTTAAAGAGGGTGGTCTCCACCATGTCGGCGAAGGGGGGCGCGAAGGAGGCCCCGGACAGGGAGGCGAAGGGGTTCGCGCCCAGGAAGATGGCGTCTCCGGCCCAGTAGACCACGGAGGCCACCAGCATGCCCAGCAGCACCGCCGCCTTGACGCCCTTCTTGGCCAGGATCACCATGACGAACAGGCCGATGAAGGCGGTGGCCACCGTGAGGATCATGGGTCCGTAGCCGGAGCCCATGGAGCCTTGGGCCACGCTGGGCGTCAGAGCTCCAAAGAAGTCCCGCATCATGTAGAAGGGTCCGCCGGTCTCGGAGTAGATGCCCGCGTTGGAGCCCAGGCCGATGTTCATCAGCATGATGCCGATGGCCGGGGCGATGCCCAGCCGCACGCCCAGGGGGATGGCATCCACGATCTTCTCCCGGATGTTGAAGATGGAGAGGATGATAAAGACGATGCCCTCCACCAGAATGATGACCAGGGCGGCCTGGAAGCTGGCCACGTAGGTCATGCCCGTCATGGCGGCGATGTTGCCCACCACCACGGCGAAGAAGCTGTTCAGGCCCATGCCGGGGGCCAGGGCGAAGGGCTTGTTGGCCAGGAAAGCCATGCAGAACATGCCGATGGCGGAGGCGATGCAGGTCGCCATGAACACGCCGTTCCAAAGGGACGAGCCGACGTCGAAGTTTGTCAGCAAGTTGGGGTTCAGAGCGATGATGTAGGCCATCGTCATGAACGTGGTGAGGCCCGCCAGAATCTCCGTGCGGACGTTGGTGCCGTTCTCTCTCAGGCGGAACAGGTTTTCCATAATTTCCCTCTTTTCTCTTTCAGATTTTTACGGTAGGGCGTCCACGGCGAACTTGCCAAAGACCCGGAAACGCCGTCCGTATCTTTACTATACAGCATTTTGCCGAAAAATACAAGGTTAATTTCCTCGTCATTTGTGCCAAACATAAAAGGCCGACCTTTACACCCTGTGAGAAATTTCCTGTTTTCCCACATGTCTTTGAACAGGGCCCTTGACAAAGCTCCGGGAAAAAGATACATAATATGGTAAGAATGAAAGGAGCGTGATCCCATGTGTGAGCGGTACGAAGACAGGATCGGCCGGGAGACGAGGAGGAAACGGCGGGTCGTGGACGCGGCCATGGGCCGGGAACCGGCGGATCTGGTGCTGAAAAACGCGTCTTATGTCAATGTCTTTACAGGCGAGGTCCTGACGGCGGATGTGGCCGTGGCGGAGGGCCTGATCGCCGGGGTGGGGTCTTACTCCGGCAGGGAGGAGTGGGACTGCTCCGGCAAATTGGTGCTCCCCGGCTTCCTGGACGCCCACATCCATTTGGAGAGCTCCTTGGTGGCTCCGGCGGAGTTTGCCCGGGCGGTGCTTCCTCACGGCACCACCACGGTGGTGACGGACCCCCATGAGATTGCCAACGTCATGGGGACGGAGGGCGTGGAGTACATGCTCCAGGCCACGGAGGGCCTGCCGGTGGACGTGCGGTTTATGCTGCCCTCCTGCGTTCCCGCAACGCCCTTGGACGAGTCCGGCGCGGCGCTGGAACGGGAGGATCTGGACGGCTTTTACGGCCGCCCCCGAGTCCAGGGGCTGGCGGAGATGATGAACTTCGTGGGCGTTCTGGCGGGGGACGTGGGCGTGCTGGAGAAGCTGGCGGCGGCGGAGCTGGCGGACCGGCGGATTGACGGCCACGCGCCGGATCTGGCGGGAAACGGGCTCAACGCCTACATTGCCGCCGGGGTCCGCTCGGACCACGAGTGCCACGACCTGAAAGACGCCGTCGCCAAGCTGGAGCGGGGCCAGTATATCATGATCCGGGAGGGCACCGCCGCCCGGAACCTGGAGGCCCTGGTCCCCCTGCTGAACGAGAAGTACGGCGGGCGCTGCCTCCTCTGCACCGACGATAAGCATCCCGGAGACCTTCTGGAAAAGGGCCACATCGACGCCATCATCAAGCGGGCCGTCGATCTGGGGGCGGACCCCATCGCGGCGGTGAGAGCGGCTACCATCAATGCGGCTCAGTACTTTGGTCTGCACGACCGGGGGGCCGTCGCGCCGGGATACTTGGCGGATCTGGTGATCGTCGACGATCTCCGGAGCTTCCGGGTGGAGGCGGTCTACAAGGGCGGAATTCTGGCGGCGGAGAACGGCGCGGCCAAACCGTTCCCAGTCCCGGCCGTGGACCCCCGGCTGACGGAGCGGGCTCACCATACCTTCCGGGTGGGGACGCTCACGGCGGAGGACTTCCGGAATGAAGGGCCTCTGGGCGTGGTAGGCATGGTGGACGGCGAGATCACCACCGTGGATGCCGGCCGGGCCGAGACGGCGGACGTAACCCGGGATATCCTGCGGGCCGCCGTGGTGGAGCGCCACAGGGGAAGCGGCCACGTGGGCGTGGGCTTTCTCCAGGGCTACGGCCTGAAATCCGGCGCGGTGGCCACCAGCATCTCCCATGACTCCCACAATATCATCGTTGTGGGAACCAGCGAGGAGGACTGCGCCGCCGCCGTGAACCGGGTGGTGGCGCTGAACGGGGGCATTGTGGTTTGGAACGGTGGAAGGCCCGCGGCGGAAGTCCCCCTGGCCATCGGGGGCATCATGAGCGACGAGTCCCTGGAATCTGTGAATGAAAAACTGGAGGCCGCCAAGGCTGCGGCCTATGCCTTGGGGGTAAACCCGGGGATCGACCCCTTCATGACCCTGAGCTTTATGGCCCTGCCGGTGATTCCCACCCTGCGGATCACCACCCGGGGCGTGTTCGACGTGGGAGAGCAGCGCTACCTGTGACGGGCTCCCCTGAGGAGAGAAACAGACAAACGGAGGCGTCCTTTTCAGGACGCCTCCGTTTCTTTCGGATTGGCGCAGTTGGAATTATGCCTCCTCTGTAGGAGCGGGCTCGGGCTGCTCCGCGGGCGGAGGAGCCTGGACGATGATCGTCTTCTCCTCGCCGCCCGCCAGTTTACCTCCCAGCATCCCGGCGATGAGGGATTTCACGTCGATCCCCATGCCCTGGGTGATGCCCTCGGTGACCTGGGTGGTCCCGGTGATGATGTCCTCCAGGAGTTTGGCGCTGTTGCCGGAACCGTACATGGTGATTTTGTCCACCTTGGACAGGGGTTCCGCCACGTTCCGGGCGATCTCCGGCAGGGCCTGCATGACCATCTCGATGACGGCGGCCTCGCCGTACTTTTTCATAGCCTCCGCCTTTTTGTCAATGCCCTCGGCCTCCGCCAGGGCCTTGGCCCGGATAGACTCGGCCTCCGCCTTGCCCACGGCGGCGATACCCGCCGCTTCCTGTTCCCGGGCGAACTTCTGGGCCTCGGCGCTCTTGCGCTCCGCCTCGGCCTCCTGCTCCTGCTCGTAGCGCTTGGCCTCCGCGTCCTTCTGCCGCTTGTAGAGGGCGGCCTCCGCCTCCTGCTGCTGGCGGTAGCGCTCGGCGTCCGCCTTGGCGCGGATCTCGGCCTCCAGCTTCTGCTTCTGGACCTCCACCTCGTACTGCTTCAGCTCGGCTTCCCGCTGGGTTTTGGCAATTTCCGCGTTGACCGTGGCGGTCTCGATGCTCTTGCGCTGCTCCTGGCTCTGGATTTCATAGGCGGCGTCGGCCTCGGCCTTCTTGCCGTCCGCCAGGATTTTCAGCTCCGCCCGCTTGATGTCCA
>CAMXKT010000126.1 GCA_947244595.1 uncultured Oscillibacter sp.
ACCGGCAGGCTGGACCAGCTCCGCAGCTGCCGGAGAATGTCCAGCCCGTCCATGTCCGGGAGGCCCAGGTCCAGGATCACCAGATCCGGGCAGTGGGAGGAGATCATGGAGAGGCCCTCCGCCCCGGTGCGGGCCTGGATGGTCTCATAGCCCTGACCGTCCAGCACGGCGGCGATGAACTGGGCGATGCTCTTCTCGTCCTCGACGACCAATATCTTTTCCCGTATATTCATGTCGCTACCTCCTGTAAAGCCGGAACGGCGGTGGGCAGGCGGAAGGAGAGCTCCGCCCCCTGGAGCAGGTTCCGGGCCGTGATGCTTCCCCCGTGGGCCGCGACGATGGCCCGGCAGACGGAGAGGCCCAAGCCCATGTTGCGCTTCCCGTCCCCGTCCGGGGGGCGGCGGGACTTGAGGCGGCCGTCAAACAGGTGGTCCAGCTCGTCCCGCGGGATGCCCCGGCCGTCGTCCCGGACGGTGATCCGGGCGAAGCCCTCCTCCGCCTCCAGCAGCAGGGCGATGTTGGCGGCCCGGCCGTGGACGGCGGCGTTTTCCAGCAGGTTGGCCAGCACCTGTTCGATCAGTATGGGGTCCATGGGGACCATCAGCAGCTCCTCCGGGGCGGAGACGGTGACGTTCACCTGGGGGAAGCGGCGGCGGAACTTCCGGGCGGCGGAGCCTAGGACTTCCTCGGCGGGTTCGGGCTGCTTGGAGATGCGCTCGTCTCCCATGCGGGTGATAGAGAGGAGGTTTTCCACCACCCGGATCAGCCACTGGGCCTCCTCCCGGGCGTTCTCCAGCAGCTCCCGCTGCTCCTGCCGGGAGAGGCCCGGGTTCTCCAGCACGGCGGAGGTGGACCCCACGATGGAGGTCAGGGGGGTGCGGATGTCGTGGGAGACGGAGCGGAGGAGGCCGGAGCGCATTTTCTCCCGCTCGTTCTCCGCCAGAAGCTGGGCCTGGCGCTTGGCCTGGGCGGTGAGGGTGCTGGTGATGAGGGAGATCATCAGCAGGGTGACGAAGGTGACGAGATACCCGGGGTTTTCCAGGTTGAAGGCCCAGTAGGGGTAGGTGAAGATGAAGTTCACGCAGACCACTCCCAGCACCACGGAGACCAGGCCGTAGAGGTAGCCCCGGGTGAGCCGGGAGATCAGCAGCACCGCCAGAACGAAGACCGGGGCGGCGAAGCCCTCGATGCTGCCCGCCTGCCAGAGGACGAAGCACAGCAGCACCGTGGCCAGGAGGATTGCGGCGGTGATGAGGAAGTCCCGCCGGGAGACGGGGAACAGGGGGGAGGACCAGGGCTTGCGGAAGGCCATGGCGGAGGCTCCTTTCTGTCGTTTTCTCTATTATAACAGGAGTTCCGCTAAAATTCAATCTTCCGCCTTCCGCCCGGCCCCCAGGAGGCCCCGAAGCCACGTTAGGTCCCTCCGTCCCGGCCCCCGGACCAGGGGCCCCAGGGGTCCTAGCTCCACGGAGCGCCCCAGCCGCCGGAGGCTCAGGGCGAAGTTCACCAGGTGGGAGGCGGCGAAGCTGAAGTAGTAGCCCCCCATGCCGAACCGGGGCAGCAGCAGCCAGAGGAGGGCCACGTCCATGAGGTTCGTTATCAGGTTGTACCGGGCGTTGGCGCTCTGCTGGCCCAGGCCCTTGCACATGGCGTCCACCACAATGTCCAGATAGAGGATGGGGACCAGGGGGGCGTAGAGCCGGAGACAGGCCCCGGCGGCCTGGCTGTGGTAGAGGGCCTCCCCCAGGGGCCGGGCGGCCAGAAAGATGGTTCCCCCGGCGGCCAGGCCGAAGAGCCAGGAGACCCGGAGCCCCTGCCGGGCCAGATACCGGACCCGGACCTGCCCCGGGCGGCCGGCGCAGCGGGAGAACTCCGCCACCAGCAGGTCCGCCAGAGAGGCCAGAATGGCGGCGGGGAACATCAGCACGGGGAAGACCATGCCGTGGAGCACGCCGTAGTCCGCCATGGCGTTCACCGTTCCGCCGTAGAGGGACAGGCGGCGGGGGATGATGAGGTTTTCAATGGTATTGAGCCCCGCCCGGAGGTCGTCCGCCAGCCCCACGGGCAGGGACAGGCCAAAGACCCGCCGCCAGGGCGGGCGGGCCTCCCGGCCCAGGGGGGAGCCCTCCCGCCGGAGTATCCACAAGGCCCCCAGGGACGCCGCCGAGGCGGCGGAGGACCCCAGGGCCACGGAGAGGCAGGCCCGGCTCGGGTCCCCGTCCGCCCAGTGGGCCAGCAGGGCGAAGGTGACGGCCATGGAAACCCCCTGCTCCAGGAACTCCACCGCCACCAGGGTCCGCAGCCGCCCGGCGGCGGTATAGAGGCCCGTCATCACCCCGTTCAGGCAGCCCACGGGCAGGAACAGGGCGAAGGCCCGGAGGGCCGCCTCCCCGGCGGCGTCTCCAATCCAGCCCCCGGCGATCCGGGGCGTGAGGGCCCAGAGCCCCGCCGCCGCGGGCAGGGCGAAGAGGAGGCAGTACCCGACGCAGCCCCGCAGGGCGGGCCGGACGCTCCGCCGCCGCCCCAAGGCCTCGGCGGAGAGATAGAGGGCGCAGGTCCGGGCCCCGGAGGAGCCCAGGGTAAAGGCCAGCATCCGCACGGAGAGAATCAGCTGCAAAAGGCCTACCCCGGCGGCTCCCAGGCGGCCGGAGAGGTAGACTTGGAAGCTCATGCCCGCAAGACGCAGGGCCAGGTTGGCTCCGGTGAGCAGCAGAGCGCCGTAAAACATCGCGCTTCCCTTTTTCAATGCCCGCGCCCCCTTTCAATCGAGTATATGGACGGGTCCGGCGGGGTAGGACAAAAGGAGGAGATGTTTCTTGTTTTTCCCAGGGGACTGTGTTAGGATGAAAGTGAAGAAACGACGAAGAACGACTGCTTAGAGGGAGGGCACCGCCATGAAAATCGCCGTCATCGCCGGGACCCCGGTGGACACCCAGATGGGCGTGGACCTGATGAAAGAAAAGGGCGCGGAGGCCCAAGGCTTCCCGGTCTCCCGGACCCCGGAGGAGCAGACCGCCTTTCAGGTGGGCTCCCAGGCCGGCCGAGAGAAGGCCATAGGGGCTATATTAGATGAGATCAAGGCCCAGGGTATGGACCGGGTGCTGCTGTACTGCAACTCCCTCAGCGCCACCATCGACGCCCACGCCCTGGCGGAAGAAAGGGATCTTCGCATCTGGACGCCCATGGACGTCTACGGCGAGATTGCGGGCCGCTGCCGCCGGGTGGGCGTCCTGGCCGCCAACTGTCAGGGAGCCGCCGGAGTGGAGCGGGCCATGGTGAACGCCTCCCCCGAGACCCTGGTGCTGGGCGCGGCGAATCTGCGGCTGGTGCTGGGGGTGGAGGCCGGGACGCCGCCGGAGACCCTGGTGGAGGACTGCGGCCTGGAACACCTGCTCCGCTTCTTCGAGGACAACGGCGCGGAGGCGGTGGTCCTGGGCTGCACTCATTTCCCCTACGTAAAGGAGGCCCTGCGGAAGCGGACGAGCCTCCCCATTCTGGACCCGGCGGAGCGGCTGGCGGAGCTGGCCCTGACTCTCTGAAGGCGAAAATTTCCAGGTAAACGATTACGCGCCGTCCCTCCGGAAAACAGAGGGGCGGCGTCCTATTTTTCCCAGAGGCGGGAAGGGCCCGGGGTCGTAAAGGTTTCGCAAGAAAAGGCAAAAATTCCAGAAAAATTGCCGTTCACAGACTGGACATTTTTAGAAGCATGGTGTACAATGCAAGGAAGTATGTGATGGTATGTCCAGGCACGTCAGCCGTCCCGACGGTGGGCGGTCTTTCCGTCCGCGCCCGGGCCGCTGTCAGGAGTAAAAAATGAGGTGAAATAAT
>CAMXKT010000127.1 GCA_947244595.1 uncultured Oscillibacter sp.
GCGAAGGGAGCGGCGCTCATGTTCTCGGTGCCGCCGCAGACCACGATGTCGGAATCTCCGGCCAGGATGGAACGGGCGCCCTCGATGAGAGACTTCATGCCAGAGCCGCAGACCATGCCCACGGTGTAGGCGGGAACGGAATAGGGGATGCCGGCCTTGATGGAGACCTGGCGGGCCACGTTCTGACCCTGGGCGGCGGTGAGGATGCAGCCGAACATGACCTCATCCACGTTCTCCGGCTTCACACCGGCGCGGTTCAGGGCCTCCTTGACCACGATCGCGCCCAGCTCCGCAGCGGGAGTGTTTTTCAGACTGCCGCCAAAGGAGCCGATGGCGGTACGGCAGCAGTTCACGACATAAAGATCTTTCATGATGTTCCTCCGTTTTGTAATATTTTGGCGGCTCGGCGAGCCGCCGGAGTCTCAACGGGCGAGGCGGAACGCGGATTGCCAATTTTTTGACAAGCCGCTGGCCGCCTTCCTCTGTGTATCATTATAGAGACTCCGCCCTGTTTCGTCAATGGTCTTTCGTCAGGTTTTACAATTTCGTTAAATCTTTGACAAAATATAGGGCGTTTTCGTCAAGGTGACGAAAATCCAGTGTTTCCCAATCCCCCGCCGGTCCCGCCTCCCGGTTTCTGGAAGCGCAAGGCTACTCGTTCTCTGCCCGGAGCACTGCCAGAGCCTCGTCAAAAGCGGCCGCGTTCAGGCCGTCGTAAGCCGGGGCGGTTTGAATCCGCGCCCCCTCGGCGGCCTCCTGGAGCAGGCGGTCGAATACCTCTCCCGTCAGGGCTTCCCCTTCTGAAGCCAGGCGGCGCAAAATGGAAAACCCCTCCTCCGACTCCAGGATACCGGAATATTGGCCCTCCTCCAGGGCTTTCGCCGCTTCCTCCAGGGCCTGGGGCAGGCTTCCGTCTCCCGGCAGAAGCGTCCGAGGCCCCGCTTTGTCGTCTCCCTCCGCCGCCAGGGCGGGAAACAGCTCCGCCGGGTTCTCCCCGCTGTTGAGACGGGAGAAGACCTCCGCCGCCTTTTCCCGGGCCGCCTCCCGGTCCTCCCCGGCTTTGATCAGAATGCGGTCCACCGTCAGGCCGTCCACATCCTCATCCTCCAAAAGGCCGGACAGCTCGCTGCCTTCGGTGAGGCAGAGGTCGTAGAGCTTGGCGTAAAGCATCCCTACCCTTGACAGCTCCTCGGAACGGAGACGGTCCAGGCCCAAGCCCGCCAGTTCCTTTAAGTACGCTTCCTCCCCTCCATGGATCTCGGCCTGTTCCTCCCAGGTCTCCGCCAGGGCCGCCCGTTCCCGCTCGCTGAGGGCGCAGCCATATCGTTCCGCCCAGTTCTCCACCGTGGCATAGAGCGCCGTATCGGCCAGAGCCTGGTCCTTGGCGTAATCCGCCAGGGTGCCGCCGGGAACGGGGGCATTCCAGTCCAGCGTCAGGCCGGAGTCCTTGTACTTCTCTCGGATTTGGTCGCAAGTGAAGGCCAGCCAATAGAGGTAGCGCCAGGCCGGGACCTCCCGGCCGTCCACCGTCAGCAGGACCAGCTCCTCCCCCAGCTCCGCCGCCCGGCCCAGCAAAGAGCCGTCCTCCTCTTTTTCCACCGCGCAGCCGCTGAGCCCCACGCAGAGGGCCAGGGTCAGGGCCGCCATTCGTTTCCGCATCGCTCCCGCTCCTCCCTTCAAGGTTGTCCGAACCATTATATTAGGAAGTTAGGGGAGATATGATAAAACGGAAGGCCCGGCGACGGGCCTTCCGCTTTCCTTCTATTCCTGGCCTTGGAGCTTCAAGTCCTCCACCAGCTCCATGGCGCTCTCCAGGGCGTCCGCCCCAGGCTTCAGCTTCAGCGTCAAAGCCGGAGCCTCTCCGGCGGCCACCGTCAGTCGCTGGCGGTACTTGTTCAGTCCGCAGACCCTCACCACCGCTTCCGGGCGGAACACCGCCAACTGGAAGCGGAGCACATCCTTTTTCTGCGTGACGTCCGACACCCCAGCCTTGGCCGCCGCCGCCCGGAGCAGGGCCACGTCCAACAGGGCCAGCACCGGCTTGGGGACTTCCCCATAGCGGTCCAGCAGCTCGTCCAGCAGATCCGAGGCGTCGTCGTCGGACCGGATGGCGGCGATGCGGCGGTACAGGTCCATCCGCTGCTCCGGGGAGGAGACGTAACGCTCCGGAATGTTGGCGTTGACGGTCAGATCGGCGGAGCACTCCGTCTCGATCTGTTTCTCCTCGCCCCGCTCCTCCAGCACCGCTTCTTCCAGCAGCTTCAAGTAGAGATCATAGCCCACGCTCATGAGATACCCGGACTGCTCCGGGCCCAGAAGGTTCCCCGCCCCCCGGATCTCCAGATCCCGCATGGCAATGCGGAAGCCGGAGCCGAACTCCACATATTCCCGGATAGCCGACAGGCGCTTGGCGGCAGTCTCCTGGAGGACCTTCCCCTTTCGATAGGTCAGGTAGGCGTAAGCCCGCCGGGCGCTGCGGCCGATGCGGCCCCGGATCTGATGGAGCTGGGCCAGCCCCATTCTGTCCGCATCCTCAATGATCAGGGTGTTCACATTGGAGATGTCGATTCCCGTCTCTATGATGGTCGTACAGACCAGCACATCCGCTTCCCCGTCCACCATAGCCCGCATAACGGAGGACAGCTCCTGCTCACTCATCTTTCCGTGACCAGTGACGACCCTGGTCTCCGGTCCCAGCAGCTTCTGAACCCGAGAGGCCGTCAGGTCAATACTCTCCACCCGGTTGTGGAGGTAGTAGATCTGCCCGCCCCGGCTGAGCTCCTTCCGCATGGCGTCCTCTAAGATGGCCCAGTCGTGCTCCAGCACATAAGTCTGTACCGGCTGGCGGTCCGCCGGGGGCTCCTCAATGGTGGACATATCCCGAAGTCCCGAAAGAGCCATGTTCAGCGTCCGGGGAATGGGGGTGGCGGACAAGGTCAGCACGTCCACCTGACGGCTCAGCTCCTTCAATCGCTCCTTGTGGGTGACGCCGAAGCGCTGCTCCTCGTCGATGATGAGGAGACCCAGGTCTTTAAACTCCATGCCCTTCTGCAGCAGCTTGTGGGTGCCGATGAGCAGGTCCACCCGGCCCTCCCTCGCCGCCTCCAGGATGCGCTTTTGCTCCTTGGGCGGCGTGAAGCGGGAGAGAACCTCGATCTTTACCGGGAAATCCCGGAAGCGTCCCATGGCTGTGGCGTAGTGCTGCTGGGCCAGGACGGTGGTGGGCACCAGAATGGCCGCCTGCTTCCCGTCCAGCACGCACTTCATCACGGCCCGGAGGGCCACTTCCGTCTTGCCGTAGCCCACATCGCCGCAGAGCAGCCGGTCCATGGGCCGGGGACGCTCCATATCCTTCTTGATCTCCGCCACCGCCCGGAGCTGGTCGTCGGTCTCCGCGTAGGGGAAGGCCTCCTCAAACTCCCTCTGCCAGGGCGAGTCCTGGGAAAAGGCAAAGCCCGGGCGGCGCTGGCGCTCGGCGTAAAGCTTTGTCAAGCCCTTGGCCAGATCCTTCACTGCCTTCTTGGCCCGGGTCTTCTGCTTGGCCCACTCGGTTCCGCCCAGCTTGTTCAGCTGCCGCCGGCCGCCGTCGTCCTCCCCGCCGCCGATATACTTGCTCACCAAGTCCAGGGCCGTGGCGGGGACGTAGAGACAATCCCCTCCGGCATAGTCAATTTTAATATAGTCCTTCTCCACGCCGTCCACCGGCATCCGCTGAATGCCCGCGAAGCGGCCCACGCCGTGGTGGGCGTGAACCACCAGGTCCCCGGGCTTCAGGTCCG
>CAMXKT010000128.1 GCA_947244595.1 uncultured Oscillibacter sp.
CGATCTCGCCGGAGTCGATGATCCGCTTCATCTCCGCGTAGCCCCGGTCGTAGTGGCGCATGAAGCCCACCTGCACCAGCCGCTTGCCGATCTCCAGCTCCCGGTTGATGATCTCCTCACAGTCTTTGGCGTTCTGGCTCAAGGGCTTCTCGCAGAAGCACCACTTCTCCTCCGCCAGGGTCTTCATGACGTAGTCGTGGTGGGTGGGGTCGATGGAGGTGATGACCACGGCCTCCACGTCGGGATCCTTGATCATGCCGTCGCAGTCGCTGCCGTAGGACTTGATGCCGTACTTGGCGGCGGTGTCGTCGGCGGCGGCGGCCACGTAGTCGCTGACGGCCACCACAGTGGCGCCGGGGACGGTCTCGATGATGCGGCGGCAGTGGTCCTTGCCGATGGCGCCGCAGCCGATGATGCCAATTTTCAAAACTTTGTCCATGATAATCAACCTTCCTTTTTAATAATCAAAGATGACTTTTCTACAGGCGGGGCACCGGGAGACCGTGATGAACGGAGGCTGAAAGGGTCCGTTCGTCTGCCCGAGCGCCTCGTTTCTGGCTTTAAAATTGAAGGGCACACCGGTAAAAAGGGGTTTTTTATAGTAATGGATCCCGTGCATGCTTTGCAGCACGCCGCTTTCCATTTCCATGCCGCAGAAGGGGCAGTCCATCGCTCAGTATTTCCGCGCGTCCTTCACGTGGGCCAGGTGGTCGGCGTAGGCGTCCAGGTTCTCCTGACGCTGGGACACCTCCGTGTCGCCCACGCGCCACCAGGAGCCGTAGCCGTCGGTCATGGTCTTGGGCAGCACCTTGATGTCAAAGAGCACGGGGCGGTCCTTGATGGTCTTCGCGTCCTCAAAAGCGGCCTTCAGCTCCTCCATGGTGCGGACGGTGTAGCCCTTGCAGCCATAACCCTCCGCCACCTTGGCGTAGTCAATGTCCATGAAGTCCCCGAAGAGGCCGTCCTCGTTCCGGTACCGCAACTCCGTGCAGAGGGTCTTGTTGCCGTGGCCCACCTGGAGGTTGTTGATGCAGCCGAAGCTGGCGTTGTCGAACAGGCAGACGTTGATCTTCTGGTGCTCCTGCATGGCGGTCACCAGCTCGCCGTGGAGCATATGAAAGCTGCCGTCGCCGCAGAAGGCGTAGACCTCCCGGTCCGGGCCGATGGCCAGCTTTACGCCCAGGGCGCCGGCGATCTCATAGCCCATGGTGGAGTAGCCGTACTCCATGTTATAAGTATCCTGGGCACGGGGCCGCCACATGCGCTGCATGTCGCCGGGCAGGGAACCCGCCGCGCCGATGGCCACGTCGGTGTCCGCCATCCAGGCGTTGAGGGCACCCAGGACGGTGGTCTGGCAGAGACCGGCCCTCACATCCTTGGCAAAGCGCTTGGCGGAGTCCGCATTGGCGTCGTTGATAATGGGGGTCCAGTCCGGGGTGTCCGCAAAGGACATGGCATCCAGCCGGTCCAGTTCCTCCCGCCAGCGGGCCTGGGCATCCTTGATCTCGCTGGTGTAGGCGGGCTTGTAGCCCTCCAGCAGCTTTTCCAGTCTCGGCAGGGCGTCCTTGGCGTCGGCCACCACGGGAATGGCCTCCATTTTCAGGCTCTGGAACTCGGAGACGTTGATGTTGACGAACTTGCACGCGTCGCTCCACAGCCACTTGGAGGAGGTGGTGAAGTCGGTATAGCGGGTACCCACGCCAATGACCAGATCCGCCTCCTTGGCGATCTCGTTGGCGGCAGCGCCGCCGGTGACGCCCACGCCGCCCAGGGCCAGGGGGTGATTCCACTCGATGGTGCTCTTGCCCGCCTGGGTGTCGGCGAAGGGGATGCCGGTGGCCTCCACAAAGTGCCGCAGCTCCGCATGGGCCTCGGCGTACCGCACGCCGCCGCCGCAGATCAGCATGGGCTTCTTGGAGGCCCTGATGGCCGCAGCGGCCTCTTGCAGGGCGGCCTCGGTGGCAGGACGGCGCTCCAGACGCCACACCCGCTTTTTGAAGAAGCTCACGGGGTAGTCATAGGCCTCGCCCTCCACGTCCTGGGGCATGGCCAGGCACACTGCTCCGGTATTGGCGGGGTCGGTGAGGGTGCGGAAGGCGGAGATGGCGGCGCTCATCAGCTGCTCAGGCCGGACGATGCGGTCCCAGTAGCGGCAGACGGCCTTGAAGGCGTCGTTGGTGGTGGTGGCAAGGCTGTTGGTGTGCTCCACCTGCTGGAGCACGGGGTCCGGCTGGCGGCAGGCGTAGGTGTCGCCGGGCAGCACCAGAACGGGGATATTGTTGGCGGTGGCGGTGCCGCAGGCCGTGACCATATTGGCCGCGCCGGGACCGACGGAGGATGTGACGGCGAAGATCTGCTTGCGCTTCATCTGCTTGGCAAAGGCCACGGCGGCCTGAGCCATGCCCTGTTCGTTCTTGCCCTGGTAGATCTCCAGGTTGTGGGCCTCCTGGGTCAGAGCCTGACCGAAGCCCACCACATTGCCGTGGCCGGGGATGATGAACACACCCCGGACGAAACGGCTCTCCTGGCCGTCCACTTCGATGTACTGATTCTCCAGGAACCGCACCAGTGCCTGGGCCATGGTCAAACGAATGGTTTCCATTGGAAAGACCTCCTTGAATTTAAAATCCAGCTGCGCTGCCGCCGCGGAGGATCACGCCGATCCAGCGCCGCAGCACATAAAAACTCTCTTGGGACCGTATTCGCCGCAAGCGGCTCCGAGACCTAAGCCTCCCCCTCCGGATCCGACAGGGGCCTCCTACCTTTATAAAAGAGACAGCTCAGCCCTGATAGATGTGGTCGTTGGCGTCCGCCTTCCAGAGCCAGGCGTGTTCCTCGTCGTCGATGCGGGTCTTCAGCCAGGGGTCGCCCTCCAGATGGCGGATGCCCCAGGCATAGCACATGGCGTAGCCCGGCGCGGCGGTCTGGGAGTGGAAGCCGCTGGTGATGACGGCCAGGCCGTTGTGCCCGGTCTGATAGATCTCCCCGTTGGCAAAGCCCGCGCCGAAGCCGTGGGGATAGTCGAAGCGGTAGAAATAGACCTCCGGCTGGGGATGGTGATGGGGGGGATAGGAGGACCACTTGCCGGGGTGGTTCAGCACCTCGCCCAGGACCATGTTGGAGAAGGGGGCGTTGTCGTGGTCAAAGAAGGTCTTGATCTCCCGCTCCATGCAGCCCAGCAGCTCCCCATTGCACCCGGCGTGCTGGGTCTGGACAGTGTCGGGGGTGTACATAACGGCCTCAAAAGGCTTGTCGTTCAGGGTCTTTTGGATGTACAGCTCGCTATGGGCCTGGGCGGTGAGGGTGATCTTTGTGCCCTTCCCCGCCAAAAGGCAGTACGCCTCGTGATGGAAGCAGTCGGGCCGGCTGGCCTCTACGGTCTTTCCGCCCCAAGCATAGGTCACTTTGCCGGCAAATAGCAGCACGGCAATCTCCTTCTCCGCCTCGTCAAACGTAAAGACGTCGCCGGACTCCATCACCAGCAGGCCGATGTCCATCTGGGTGCCCATGTCATCCGCCGCCATGTCGACGTAGGCGTTATAGCCCTGCTTGAGTTCGTCGTTTTTGCTGAAATAGGTCATTGGAACCATCTCCCTATTTAAAAATTTGAGGAAGGCATCACAACGGGTCTGCCGGAAGGGCATATCAAAGTCCGGTGTGCTCCCGGATATATTTCCGTCCCTTCATGGCGTACTCCAGGGGATTGGCCTTGGCGGGGTCCTGCTCGGCCTCCACCAG
>CAMXKT010000129.1 GCA_947244595.1 uncultured Oscillibacter sp.
CGCCGAAGGCCTTGAAGAGGACGCACTTGCCCTCCATGACGGGCATGCCCGCCTCGGGGCCGATGTCGCCAAGCCCCAGGACGGCGGAGCCGTCGGTGATGACGGCGCAGAGGTTGTGCCGCCGGGTGAGCTCATAGCTCTTGCCGATGTCCTTCTGGATTTCCAGGCAGGGCTGAGCCACGCCGGGGGTATAGGCCAGGCTCAGATCGTCCTTGGTCTCCACGGGGACGGTGGCGATGACTTCGATTTTCCCCTTCCACTCGCCATGAAGCCGAAGGGATTCCTTTGCGTAATCCATCGTGCAGTTCCTCCTTAAATTATTTCTGATCCTCAAAGGGGAAGTGATAGGGCAGGTTCAGCTTGTCGCGGATCTCGAGGATTTCCTTCTGGATGGTCTCGCCCACGGGTACGCCCTTGTCCTTGCGCTCCTGCCAGGCCAGCCACTCCTTCTCACCGGCGGTGTAGATGCGCTCCGCGCCGGGGGCCTTCTCGGACTCCCGGAGCCCGCGGCAGATGCCGCCCGCGGTCTTCTTGAAGGTGTCCAGGCCCATGAAGAACTCGGGGTTGATGACGAAGAAGAAGTGGCCCAGGCGGTACATCTGATTGCTGCCGTCGGGGGCCTTGCCGCTGAGGTCCTTCATGAAGGGGCCTCCGGCCAGGGCGGCGGAGAGGATCTCCACGATGGTGGTGAAGCCGTAGCCCTTATAGCCGCCGGTGGCCTCGCCCAGGCCGCCCAGGGGCAGCAGGGCGCAGTTTCCGGCCCGCATCTCCTTGAGGATTTGGGCGGAGTCGCTCATGGTGTCGCCGTTCTTGGTGACCACCAGCCCCTCGGGGGTGGGCTTGCCGCTGCGGGCGTAGAACTCAATTTTGCCGTTTTGGATGGTGGAGGTGGCGCAGTCAAAGTTGAAGGGGAACTCCTCATCCGTGGGCATGGTGAAGGTCAGGGGGTTGGTGCCCATCATGGGCTCCACGCCCCAGGTGGGGGCCACGGAGGGCCGGGCGTTGGTTCCGGTGATGCCGATCATGCCCGCCTTTTCCGCCATGGTGGTCCAGTAGCCCGCGATGCCGTAATGCGTGGAGTTGTAAACCGCGCCGCCGGCCATGCCGTATTTGGAGGCCTTTTCGATCAGCATTTCCATCATATGGTAGCTGGCCACCATGCCCAGTCCGTTGTTGGCGTCCATCACCACGGTGGTGGGGGTGTCTTTTACAATGTCCATCTTGGTTTCCGGGAGCAAGGTCCCATTGACGATGCGGTCAATATAAATGGGCTTGAAACGGTTGCATCCGTGGCTTTCGATGCCTCTGCGGTCGGATTCCAGCAGGACGTCGGCGCAGATTTTGGCGTCGTCCTCGGGAACGCCGTAGCCTTTGAAGGCGTCAGTGAGAAAGCTGTCCATCAGGTCCCAGGGTACATAAGGTCTCGTTTCCATGTGTTCCAAACTCCTTTTACCAATTTTGGGGGGCGCTAATATATGCAAAAAGAGCGCAATAACCACACCGTACTGGGCAGTTATCACACTCGTCTCACATACTCTGTTAACTGTAAGCTGTCGTCAGTAAGGACAGTATAGCAGGCCTTTGAGCGGATTGCAAGAAACATTTTTCCTGTTTTAGAAGCGCTTGCGCATTTCATACAAATCCTTAGTCCGGCAAGGATTACAGCCGATATTTGTCCTAAAAAACGGGGCGTTGCAGGGGCTGTTTTTTTGATTTTTTGTGCAATACGGCGAAGCCTCCGCCCGCTCCGGAGAGCGGGCGGAGGCGGAAATGGCCGTCAGGCCTCCTGATAGAGCTCCAGAATTGCCCCGTCCTTCCAGACGAAGGCCAGCCGGTCGCCCTTGTCGTTGGCGGGCATGGGGCCGCAGATGACGCTGTCGGCGTCGGCTATGTATTTCTCCAGGTCGTCCACCTTGTAGGCCACATGGGGATGGCGGTGGATATCCTCGGGGAAGGGGGTGCCCTCCTCAAATTTCAGGTACTCGATCTTGTAGTCGTAGTCGTCCACATTGCTGACCCAGAATTTGGCCCCTTCATTGTAGGTCATATTGGGCTTGCGGTTGGTGACGGGGATTCCGATGTGCATATATTCGGCGGACATGGCGTCTCCTCCTATTTTTGATGTTTGATTTCCTGATAGACCTCGTAGGCCTGAGGCGGGGTATAGCCCTCGTGGACCACCTTGCCGATGGCCTGGGCCATGCCGGCGGGGGAGTCGGACTGGAAGATGTTCCGGCCCATATCCACCCCATGGGCTCCCTCCTGAATGGCCTTGTAGGCCATTTCCAGGGCGTCCAGCTCCGGAAGCTTTTTGCCTCCGGCGATGACGATGGGCACGGGGCAGGCGGCGGCTACCCGCTCAAAGCCCTCACAGTAGTAGCTCTTGACGATGTTGGCCCCGTTTTCCGCCAGCACCCGCGTGGCCAGAAGGAAGAACTTCTCCGTCCGCTCCATCTCCTTGCCCACGGCCACCACGCCCAAAGTGGGCACGCCGTACCGGGCCCCGGCGTCGGCGGTCCGGCAGAGGAGTTCCAGGGAGCGGCTTTCGCCGGGGGAGCCGATGAAGGTCTGTACCGCCACGCAGTCCGCGTTCATCCGCAGGGCGTTTTCCATGTCGCTGGCGAAGCCTCCGCCGTTGGACATGTCGTCATAGAGGACCGTGGAGTCGTAGGTCACCCGGAGGCAGCGGCCCACCTGGGCGGCGGGGGAGATGCAGGAGCGGAAGACGCCCCGGGTGCCCATCAGCACGTTTACGTAGGGGATCAGCGGCGGGATCACCAGGTCGATGCGCTCCAGCCCGGCGGTGGGCCCCATGATGTAGCCATGGTCAAAGGCCAGCATGACGGTATTTCCCGACTTGGGGTCGAACATCCGGGCCAGCCGGGCCTTCATGCCCCAGTCGCAGTGGGCCGCGCCCTTGACATAGAATCCCTCCTGAGCGGCGGGGACGTCCAGGTGATAGTCGTGGGCGGCCTTGTTTCCGATGTTGTCCGCCATGGGCTTACTCCTTGCTGTAGGCGGGGGTGTGGCAGGGGGTGTTCCACAGGCGGATAAATTCATCGTCCCACTTGGCGATGTTCATCTGGAAGCCCACGGCCTCCTGGACGGTGAGGATCTCGCCCACCATGCTGGCCACGACTTCCACGTCCATGGCCTTCAGGAATTCCACCGTGTCCTTGAACAGGACCAGCAGCTCCATCATGGTGGTGGCGCCGCAGCCGTTGATCATGACGAAGGCCTTATCTCCCGCTTTCAGCTCCAGGTTTTTGCACAGGGCCTGGGCCACGGTGGCCACGGTGTCCTTGGCGCTCATCATAGGCACCCGGACGCCGCCGCCCTCGCCGTGCTGGCCCGCGCCGATCTCCATCAGGTCCGTCTCTCCCAGGTCGCCGAAGGACATGCCGTTCTGGGGGTGGGTGGCGTCGGTGGATTTCACGGTGACGGAGGCCATGCTGTCCGCGTAGCGCTGGGCGATGTCCGCCACCTCGTCCAGGCTCTTGCCCTCCCGGGCCGCGGCGGCGGCGATGTGGTACAGGGCCACGGCTCCGGCGAGGCCCCGCTTGTTGTCCTCGCCGTTGGGATCGTACTGGATTTCCTCCCCGGTGACCACCTGGCGGACGTTCAGTCCGGCTTTCTTGGCCAGCTTCATGGCCTGTTTGCCCGCCAGCTGGTCCCCGGCGTAGTTCAGGGTCAGCAGCAGCACGCCGTGGC
>CAMXKT010000130.1 GCA_947244595.1 uncultured Oscillibacter sp.
TCCCGGTGTTCTTCGCCGTGGTCTGGTCCTGCCGCCGGTCCATGAGCGAGGCCTCCGCCGCCGTGAAGCAGAAAACCGCCGTCATCAACTCGGACATTGAGTCCGGTCTCTCCGGCATCCGCACAGCCAAGGCCTTCGCCAACGAGGGGGCGGAGCTGCGGAAGTTCGACAGCTCCAACGACACCTTCAAGACCTCCAAGCGGGCCTTCCACAAGGCCATGGGCCGCTTCAACGCCACCATGGAGTTCTTCCTCTGCATCCTCTCCGCCGCCGTCATCGCCGCCGGAGGGCTGTTCATCATGCGGGGAGAGCTGAACGTCATCGACCTGACCACCTTCAGCCTGTATATCACCACCTTTGTCACCCCGGTGCGGAAGCTCTCCAACTTCGCCGAGCTCTTCGCCAACGGCACGGCGGGCCTGGGCCGCTTCATCGAGCTGATGCGGGAGGAGCCCGCGCTCAAGGACGCGCCGGACGCGAAAACCTTGGACCGGGTGGAGGGCAGGATCGACGTGGACCACGTCAGCTTCGCCTATCAGGACGATCTGGCGGTGCTCCACGACGTGGACCTCCACATCCGCCCCGGGGAGACCCTGGCGGTGGTGGGACCCTCCGGCGGAGGAAAGTCCACCCTCTGCCAGCTCATCCCCCGGTTCTACGACGTGACCCGGGGAGCCGTCCTCCTGGACGGCACGGACGTGCGGCAGGTGACCCAGGAGTCCCTTCGGCGGAACGTGGGCGTGGTGCAGCAGGACGTGTTCCTCTTCGCCGCCAGCATTCTGGAGAACATCCGCTACGGACGCCCCGGGGCCACGGAGGAGGAGGTGGCCCAGGCCGCCCGCCTGGCGGAGATCTACGACGATATCTGCGCCATGCCCGACGGGTTCAACACCTACGTGGGCGAGCGGGGCGTGCTCCTCTCCGGCGGGCAGAAGCAGCGGATCTCCATCGCCCGCATCTTTTTGAAGGATCCCCCGGTGCTGATTCTGGACGAGGCCACGTCGGCTTTGGACAGCGTGACGGAGGCCAAGCTCCAGGAGGCCTTCGACAAGCTCTCCCAGGGCCGGACCACCATCATCATCGCCCACCGGCTCTCCACCGTCCGGAACGCGGACCGCATCGCCGTCATCGAGGACGGGAAGATGGTGGAGCTGGGGAGCCACGAGGAGCTGATGGCGAAGGACGGGGCCTACGCCGCCTTGGTCCGCACCCAGGAGCTGCGCCATGGATAAGGGGGCGCTGCTGGACCGCCTGGGCCTCGCTGGGGAGGACCGGCTGACCCTGGCCAAGGTCCTGGACAGGGCGGAACAGGCGGAGAATCGAAATATCCCCGCGTCCACGGATTTCCTCAGCCCCCAGCAGCGGGCCCAGGCCTTAGATTTACTGCGCCTGGCGGGAATTCCCGAGACCTCCTATGTCCTCCAGGGGGGCTATGAGGGGGCGGAGCGGCAGATCCTTCTGTTCCTCCCCGACTGGCTGGAAGCGGAGAACGCCGGGAGTCCCATCCGCTGTCTCCGGGCCGCCTTCCGGGAGGACGAGAAGCTGACCCACCGGGACTTTCTCGGAAGTCTCATGGGCTTAGGGCTGGTCCGGGAGAAGATCGGGGACATCCTGGTGGCCCCGGACAGCGCGGACCTGCTGGTGTTGGACAGCGTGGCGGATTTCCTCCTGCAGAGCTGGACCTCCGCCGGACGGGCCAAGCTCAGCGTTTCCGAGATTGAGCCGGACAACCTCCACATTCCCACGGCGGCGCGGAAGGAGGTCCGGGATACGGTGTCCTCTCTCCGGCTGGACGCGGTGGCGTCCTCCGGCTTCCGATTAGCCCGGGGCAAGGCCGCCGCCCTCATTGAGAGCGGGAAGGTCCAGCTGAACTGGCGGGAGTGCGTGAAGCCGGACAAGCTGCTGGAGGCGGGGGACGTGGTGTCCGCCCGGGGCTTTGGGAAGTTCGAGCTCAGCGAGGTGGGGGGCCTGACCCGGAAGGGACGGATCTCCATCGTCCTGCAGGTTTACGTTTGAGGGGAGCCCGGTTAAACTTTGAAGAATGACGGGACGGGAGCCCGTATGGTAAAATAGGAGGCGTTTGGGATGCTGGAGTATGAGTTTGAAAAGGCTTTCGGCGGTGGATTTTTTGTCGCTGAGATCAAAGACCACCGGGACATTATCCAGCGGCGGGCCGCTGAGGGCTGGCGCTATGCGGGCTGGATCCCTACGCAGCAGTCCGGCCATGGTATCATTGAGGAGATCGACTTGATCTTCCAGCGGGAAACGGAGGGACAGGCATGACCAAGGAGCAGATCGACCGCATCAACCAGCTGGCCCATAAGGCCAAAACGCCGCCGGGCCTGACGGAGGAGGAGAAGGCGGAACAGGCCGTTCTCCGCCGGGCCTATATCGATTCCGTGCTTGGCAATTTGAAGGGCCAGCTGGATCATACCTATATCGTGGACGAGCAGGGCAACAAGCGGAAGCTGAAGGAGAAAGAGGGCTGAACCATGGCGGGAAACAAGAAGAACACATCCGGCGGCGGGGATTGGGGCTGGCCCCTCATCATCCTTTCCTTCTGCCTGGGAATCTGGCCCATTGGTCTGGTGCTGCTGTTCGGCAAGCTTTTCGCCGACGATGAGAAGAAGCCTGCCCGGCAGGCCCCGCCCCTCCAGGGGACGGCGGGACAGGCCGCCTGGACCGCGGCTCCCGCCGCGCCTCCCCGGCAGACCAAGGCCGCCCAGGCGGTGAAAAATGTCACCAAGTCCCCGGTGGCCAAGAAGTCCACCGCCCGGTGGCTGAAGCTGCTGGGCGCCATCCTGCTGGGCATCGGCGTGGCCGCCATGGGGGACGCCGGGAGCAGCGCCTTGTGGGCCATGCAGAACGGCTGGGAGTCCTTCTGGTGGGTGGAAGACCTGCTGAGCGGCCTGGCCTTCGCCGTGGGCGGCGGAGCCATGGTGTTCAGCGGCGTTTCCATGGACCGGCAGCTGAAACGCTTCTCCAAGTACCTCCTGGTCCTGGGGGACCGGGAGGCCATGCCCATCGACGAGCTGGCCCGGACCCTGGGCTACTCGGAGCGGCGGGTGGAGAAGGACCTGGAGAAGATGATCGACAAGGGCTACTTCGGCGGCAAGGCCTACCTGAACGTGGAGCTGGGGTATCTTTTCCGTTCCAGCGGCGCGGGGGAGGAGTTCCGACATCGCTTTGAGGAGGCCGCCCGGGAGGCCGCGCCCTCTTCCCGGGAGTCCTCCGCGGTTCCCAAGGAGACGGAGGAGGGCTATTCCGGCATCCTCCGCAACATCCGCCGGGCCAACGACCAGATTGCGGATTCCATCCTCTCCGCCAAGATCGACCGGCTGGAGGAGATCACGGCCAAGATCTTCAAGGCCGTGGAGGAGGACCCCCGAAAGAAGGACCGTATCGGCACCTTTTTGAACTACTACCTGCCCACCACCCAGAAGCTGCTGGACTCCTACGCCTCCTTCGAGGCCGCCGGGGTGGAGGGGGACAACCTCCGCCAGGCCAAGGAGCGCATCGAGAACACCATGGATTCCATCGTCAAGGGCTTCGAACATCAGTTGGACGAGCTCTACCAGGCGGACGCCATGGACGTGGACTCGGACATCCGGGTCATGGAGCACATGCTCCGCCGGGACACCGGCAGCGCGG
>CAMXKT010000131.1 GCA_947244595.1 uncultured Oscillibacter sp.
CCACCACCGGCGAGGTGCCCGCCGGTATCGCCGCCCAGGCGGAGCAGAGCTGCAAAAACGTGGGTGCCATCCTAGAAGCCGCCGGAGCCGGCTTCGACAAGGTGTTCAAAACCACCTGCTTCCTGGCCGACATGGGCGACTTCGCCGCCTTCAACGAGGTCTACGCCGAGTTCTTCACCTCCAAGCCCGCCCGCTCCTGCGTGGCTGTGAAGGACCTGCCCAAGGGCGTCCTCTGCGAGATCGAGGCCATTGCCGCGAAATAATTTCCCCCCTTTTTTCTCCTGAACTAAAAAGCGCCCCCTCCTGGCGGAGGGGGCGCTTTTCGTATGTATTCGGATTTCGCTCAGTCCTCAGACACGACCTTCTTGATGTCCATGTCCTTAGGCAGGACCAGGCTCAGAATGATGGAGACCACGAAAACCACGGCCACCACATTGGAGGCGAAGACGGACTGGATGGTCTCCGGGAAGATGTGCCAGATGTCCGCCTCGCTGGTGGCGGTGAAGCCGATGCCAATCGCCAGGGACAGCGACGCGATGGTCACGTTCCGCTGGGAGAAACCGCAGTTGGCGATCATCTGCATGCCCGAGATGACGATGGAGCCGAACATCATGATGGTGCACCCGCCCAAGACGGATTCGGGCAGGGAGGCGAAGAAGTTGCCCACCGGCGGCAGGAGGCCCGCCAGCAGCATGCACACCGCGCCGGTCATGATGGTAAAGCGGTTCACCACCTTGGTCATGGCCACCAGACCCACGTTCTGGGAGAAGGAGGTCACCGGCGGGCAGCCGAACAGGGCGGCAATGGTGGAGGCGTAGCCGTCGCAGGCCAGGGAGCCGGAGATCTCCTCGCTGGTGATCTCCCGGTCCAATCCGCCGGAGACCAGGGCAGAGGTGTCCCCGATGGTCTCCGCCGCGGAGACCAGGAAGATGATGCAGGCGGAGGCCACGGCGCCGGGATGGAACTCCGGCATGTAGGGCAGGAAATGGGGCAGGGCCACCAGCCCGCCGGACATCAGCGTCCCCAAGTCCACCTTGCCCATGAAGATAGCCACGATGTAGCCCACGATCAGGCCCGCCAGGACGCTGAGCTGCTTGAGATAGCCCTTGGCCAGGGTGTTCCACAGCAGGCACGCCGCCAGGGTGATGACGCCCAGCAGCAGGTTCTGGGCGGAGCCGAAGTCCTCGGCGTAGCCGCCGCCAAAGGACCGGGTGCCCACGGTGAACAGGGAAAAGCCGATGGCCGTCACCACGGAAGCCGCCACGATGGGGGTGATGATCCTCCGCCAGTACTTGGCGAGCAATCCCAGAGTTCCTTCCATCAGGCCGCCCACGATGACCGCACCCACCAGAGAGGGGTACCCGTAGTTGGCGGCGATGGAGCTGAGCACCGCCACAAAGGTGAAGCTGACGCCCATAACCACCGGCAGCCGGGACCCCACCTTCCAAATGGGATAGAGCTGAATCAGCGTGGCAATGCCCGCCACGAACATGGCGTTCTGCAGCAGGATGGCCACCTCGGCTTGGCTGAGGGCCGGCTGTGCGGAGGCGGCGATCAGGGTAATGGGAGCCAGGTTGGAGACGAACATGGCCAGGATGTGCTGGAGTCCAAAGGGGATGGCCTTTCCAAGGGGAACTCTTCCGTCCAATTGATAGATATTGTTGATGCTGCATTCCGGAACCGGTCTTGTTTGATTCATAGCGGTCGCTTCCTTTCTCCGTATCCATTTCCCGCCGGGCTTTCCGGCGGGAGCTTGATTTCCATTATATGCACAAAGGTCGACCTTTGTCAAACAAAATTTTTGTATTCCTGTCAAAAAATTTGAGTAAGAAAAGGGACCCGCCTACGCGGGTCCCTTCGCATATCCCAATCAAAAGCTGTTCACAGCCACGCGACGTCCAGAAGCTCGTCCTTTCCCGGGCGGCCCATCAGCTCCGGAACCACTTCCCGGGCCTGCCGCCCCTGGTAAAGCACCTCATAGGCGCACCGGCAGATGGGCATCTCCACGCCCTCCCGCTCCGCCAGCTGGCGGACGCTCTCGGCGGCGTAGTAGCCCTCCACTACCGCGCCCACCTCCTCCATGGCCTCTTGTACCGTCTTGCCCCGGCCGATGAGGATGCCCGCCCGGTTGTTCCGGGAGTGCATGGACGTACAGGTGACGATCAGGTCGCCCATACCCGCCAGGCCGCCGAAGGTTTGGCGTTTGCCCCCCAGATGCTCTCCCAGGCGGGTAATCTCCGACATGGCCCGGGTCATCAGAAGGGCCTTGGTGTTATCCTGGAAGCCCAACCCCGCGCAGATGCCGCAGCTGAGGGCGATGACGTTTTTCAGCGCCGCCGCCAGCTCCACCCCCACGATGTCCGCGCTGGTGTAAACCCGAAAGCAGTCGCTCATGAACGCGTCCTGGACGAAGCGGGCCGCTTCCCGGTCCGGGCACGCGGCCACGCAGGCCGTGGGCAACCGGAGGCCCACCTCCTCCGCATGGGAGGGGCCGGACAGGGCCGCCACCCGGCACACATCCCCGGTGGTCTCTCGGAGAACCTGACTCATCCGCAGATTCGTGTCCCGCTCGATGCCCTTGGAAACTGTCGCCAAGACCGTCTCGGGCCGCAGGTACGGGGCGATTCTCTTCCCCGTCTCCCGGACGGCGAAGGACGGCGGCGCGCTGACCACCAGGTCCGCCCCTTCCAGGCAGTCCAGATCTCCGGTGATGGTCAAGCTCTCCGGCAGGGGAACGCCTTTCAGCCGGGGATTCTCCCGCCGTCTCGCCATCTCCTCCGCCCCGGCGGGGGTCCGGGTCCAGAGGGTCACGTCGTGCCCGTTGTCGCACAGCACCAGCGCCAGGGCCGTGCCC
Source organism: uncultured Oscillibacter sp. (assembly GCA_947244595.1). Taxonomy (GTDB): domain Bacteria; phylum Bacillota; class Clostridia; order Oscillospirales; family Oscillospiraceae; genus Oscillibacter. The sequence goes on from CAMXKT010000131.1 coordinate 2,855, forward strand.
CAGCTGCCGCTGCCCACTACCACCGCTTTCATGAACCGCCCTCCTTCTTCTTATGGAAGCTCAGCTTCCGTTCCGTACCGTGGAGCAGCCGCTCCGCGTTGCCCCGGTGCTGCCAAACCACCAGCCCTCCGCAGAGGAAAGCCAGCACTACAATTTTCACTTCCGGGTAGCAGTACCAGCTGACAAACGGGAAGCTGGCCCCGGCCCACAGGGAGCCCAGAGACACGTAGCGGGTCAGCGCCGTCAGAATCAAAAAGCCTCCCCAGACCACCAGGGCCACCCGCCAGTCGATCATCAGCGCCACGGTGCCCCCGGAGAGGATGCCCTTTCCCCCCTTAAAGTGGAACATGCAGGGGAACATGTGGCCTAGCAGGCAGAAGAGACCTGCGTAGTACTTGCCCAGCACCGGGTCCCAGGCGAACAGCCAGCTTCCCAGCAGCACGGCAATGACCGCTTTCAATACGTCGCAGAGAATCACCACAAGGGTCAGAGCGCCGCCAAAGGTCCGGTGGAAGTTCGTCAGCCCCGCGTTGCCGCTGCCGTGATTCCGCACGTCGTCCTTGAGGATATACTTGGATACAATCACCGCTCCGTTGAAGCAGCCCAGAAGATAGGACGCCAGAGCCACGATGACCAGAATCAAAATCAGTCCCACCCCGGAGGGACCCGCGTAAATCATACCCGTCGCACCCATAGCTTACACCTCCTTGTCGCCCCTCTGCCGGACGGAAATCTTGATAGGCGTTCCCTCCAGGCCGAAGGTATTGCGGATGCAGTTCTCCAGATACCG
>CAMXKT010000132.1 GCA_947244595.1 uncultured Oscillibacter sp.
GTGGACAGCGGCGGCCCGTTCGGACAGGTCCGCCACCATCTCCTTCTGTATCTCCGAGGGCTGCACCACTACGGTCTCAAACTTTGCCTCCGGCACAGGGAGGTGGAGCTGGTCGGCGGTCTTGATGTCGGCCACCTCTTTGAACATACTCATCAGCTCCGGGAGGTTGAAGAACTTGGCAAACCTCGTCCGCGCCCGGTAGCCGGTCCCCTCCGGGGCCAGCTCTATGGCCGTGGTGGTCTCGCCAAAGGTGGAGGCCCACTGGTCGAAATGGGTCAGCCCCTTCTGCCGGAGCGTACCATGCTGCAGGTAGCGCATCATGGTGTAAAGCTCTGTCATACTGTTCGACACCGGGGTCCCCGTGGCAAAGACCGTACCCTTCCCGCCGGTCAGCTCGTCCATATACTGGCACTTCATGAACATATCCGAGGACTTCTGCGCCTCGGAGGTGGAAAGCCCCGCCACATTCCGCATTTTCGTGTAGAGGAACAAATTTTTGAACGCATGGGCCTCGTCCACAAAGAGCCGGTCCACACCAAGCTGCTCAAAGGTTATCACATCGTCCTTGCGCTCTGTGGCTTGCAGTTTCTCCATCCGGGCCTCTAAAGATTTCCGGGTCTTTTCCAACTGCTTGATGGTGAAGCTCTCGCCCCGCATGGCCTTCATCTCTGCTATGGCGTCGGTGATCTCGTCTATCTGCTCCTGCAAGATGCGCTCCTGCCGCTCGGCGGATATGGGTATCTTCTCGAATTGGCTGTGGCCGATGATAACAGCATCGTAGTCCCCGGTCGCTATCCTCGCGCAGAACTTCTTGCGGTTGGCCGTCTCAAAGTCTTTTTTCGTGGCGACCAGTATCTTCGCGCTGGGGTAGAGCCGCAGGAACTCGCTGGCCCACTGGAGGGTCAGGTGGTTCGGCACGACAAAGAGGGACTTCTGGCACAGCCCCAGCCGCTTCGCCTCCATAGCCGAGGCCGCCATCTCAAAGGTCTTGCCCGCGCCCACTTCGTGGGCAAGCAGGGTGTTCCCGCCGTAAAGCACATGGGCGATGGCCCCCCGCTGGTGTTCCCGCAGGGTGATGTCCGGGTTCATGCCGCCCAGGACGATGTGGCTCCCGTCATACTCACGGGGGCGGGTGGAGTTGAACAGCTCGTTATAGGTCCTGACTAAATCCTCCCGCCGCCTGGGGTCACGCCACACCCAATCCCGGAAAGCGTCCTTGATGGCCTGCTGCTTCTGCTGGGCGAGGGTGGTCTCCTTCTTGTTCAGCACACGCTTCTGTTTCCCGTCCACATCCTCATAGGTGTCATAGATGCGGATGTCCCGGAGGTTCAGGGTGTCCTCCAAAATGCGGTAGGCGCTGGCCCGGTCTGTGCCGTAGGTCATATAGGCCATGACATCATGCCGCCCTGTGGCGTTCTTGCCCGTGACCTGCCACTCGGCGGTGGAGGGGGAGTAGTTCACCTGGACCGCGCTCCGAAGCCGCCACGGGGTGTCAAAGGTCTCCTCCATGAACTGCTGGATATAGTCCTTGTCGATCCAGGTCGCCCCCAGACGCACATCGATCTCGGAGGCGTCCAGGTCTTTGGGCTGCGCCTGTTCCAACGCCGCCACATTGACGGCGTAGGCGGGGTCGGTGGCCGCCGCCATCCTCGCCACCATCAGCTTGTCCCGGACATTGCCGGAGAGGTAATCGTCTGCGGTATGCCAGCCCCGGAGGGGGTCGTCCGCCACAGCCTCACGGGGGTCACGGAAGATCACGCCTTGCAGTTCCTCGGTGATGCGCCCATACTCTCCGGGTGTCCCCAGCAGCTCGGACATGAGCCGCAGATCGACCCTGCCCCGCTCCCCGATGGAGACCGCCAGCGCCTCGCTGGGCGTGTCCACGCTGGTGATATGGCGTTCCGGGCGGATGGTCCTCTTGGTGAACATATCCGCCTTGCTCTCCAGCCGCCCGTCCTCGTCAATGTTCTCTAACGAGCAGAGCAGATAGTAGGAGGAGTCCTCGTCAAACACCCTTGCGTTGGCGCTGGAGTTTATGGTCCCGAACTTTGCGTAAAAGGCGTCATAGGCGGCGTTCAGCTCCGCCTGCTTCGCCTGGATGTCCTCATCCGGGTAGTCCTCAAGCTGGTACTGGATCAGGTCGTTCACGATCTGCCGCAGGCCGATCATCCCGGCCACGCGCCCCTTTGCCGTGTCGCTCAGCTCCACGGGCTTCATGACGCTGTTCTCCCGGAAGTAGACCTCCCCGTCCACCAGGGCATAGGAGAAGTTCTTCACATCCGGGTCGGCGGGGATGGCGCCCCGCTCCGCAGCCTCGTCCGCGATGTCCGCCTCCACCTCCGCCGCCTGATAATTGCCTTGGATATGGGAGACGGCCTCCCGGAGCTGTTCCGCAAGGTCGGCGCCGGGGGTGGGGGCAACGGTACTTTCCTCCCGCCCGTACTGGGTGCTTTCAGTCGTCAGCTCACCCAGCACCATTTCCGGGTGGTCCACAAAGTAGCTGTTGAGGGTGAGGCCCTCCGGGGTCTGCCCCAGGTGTACCCAGTCCGGCTCGATGTCGATGGGGCGGTCCCGCTTTTGCAGGAACAGGATGTCCGATACCACCTCCGTCCCGGCGTTGGCCTTGAAAGCGTTGTTGGGCAGACGGATGGCCCCCAGCAGCTCCGCCCGCTGTGCGATATACTTGCGGGCATCGGGGCTTTTGGCGTCCATCGTGTAGCGGCTGGTGACAAGGGCCACCACGCCGCCCGGACGCACCTGGTCGATGGCCTTGGCAAAGAAATAGTTGTGGATGGAGAAGCCCAGCCTGTTATAGGGCTTGTCGTTCACCTTGTAGTCGCCGAAGGGTACATTCCCGACACAGAGGTCGAAGAAGTCCCGCCTGTCGGTGGTCTGGAAACCGGCCACCTTGATGTCCGCCTCCGGGTACAGCTTCTGGGCGATGCGCCCGGTGATGGAGTCCAGCTCCACACCGTAGAGGCGGCTGCCCGCCATGCTGTCCGGGAGCAGGCCGAAGAAGTTGCCCACGCCCATCGAGGGTTCCAGGATGTTGCCCGTCTGGAAGCCCATCTGTCCCACGGCCTCATAGATGGCCTTGATGACGGTGGGGCTGGTGTAGTGGGCGTTGAGGGTGGACGCTCTGGCGGCGGCGTATTCCTCCGGGGAGAGGGCGGCGTACAGTTCCCGGAACTCGCCTGCCCAGCTATCCTTTTTCTCGTCAAATGCGTCTGCCAGCCCGCCCCAGCCCACATAGCGGGAGAGGACCTCCTGTTCCTCCGGGGTGGCGTCCCTGCCGTCAAACTCCAGCTCATGCAGGAGGTTGATGGCGTCCATGTTGGCCCGGAACTTCGCCTTGGGACCGCCCTCGCCCAGATGGTCGTCCGTGATGCGGAAGTTATGGGCGGCGGGCTGTGCGGGTGACTGCTCCGGCTGTCCCTGCTCTGGCTCCTCGATGTGCAGCCGTTCAACGACCACATCAAAGGGCAGGCCGTTCTTGTCGCCGGGGTAGACGGTCTCGGCGGTGGCAGTGATCTCTGGCCCGGCCTCTAACTTGTGCGCGTTTTGCGCCCAAGTTGGGTCCGGGTGGAGAACTGATTGGA
>CAMXKT010000133.1 GCA_947244595.1 uncultured Oscillibacter sp.
AGGAACTGGGCCTCGTCCACAATGATGCAGGCGTTCTGCTGGAGCTCCATGGCGGACAGCTCCCGCATCTCGTCGAAGTACACGCAGGGGTATTTCAGTCCAATGCGGGAATAGACCATGTGGTCCCCGTCCCGGGCGTCCAGCCGGGGCTTGACCATCAGGGCCTTCTGGCCCCGCTCCTCGTAGTTGAAGCGGGCCATCAAGGCGTTGGCGGATTTGCTGGAGCCCATGGCCCCATACTTAAAGTATAATTGTGCCATAATAATACAAAAAGCGATAGATTTCGACGGATTATTCCTCGCTTGTTTCCTCCTCCTGTTTGTTTTGGGAACGCCGGTCCTCCATGTGCTGGGCGAACTGGTCCGGGGTCTCCGGCGGGGCCGGCATATCGAGAACCATCTTCTTACAGTCCCGGCAGAGCCAGGTAGTCTTGTAAGGAATCCACGTCCCCTCGTCCAGCACATCCGTACCGCCCAAGCCTTGGAAAAACTCGAACTTATAGACGCCGGGGTGCCAGCGGACGGCATCCCGCCCGCCGGTGAGAAAGCCCTGTTCCATCTCCTTCCCGCACCAGGGACACTTCTCCGGGGGGAGGCGCTTGGCCGCCTCCTTTTCCTTCCCCTTTGCCTTACGGTCCTCGTTCCAGGCCTTCAGACTGTCAAGGGGATTTGCTTGCGGGTCTTTGGGCTCCCTGGGCTCCCGGCGTTTCTCCGGCTTTTGGTCCCAGGGGTCCTCACTCTGCTTCCAAAAGGGCATGGGATCCCTCCTATTCTCTCAGCGCCCGCTCGGCCTCCTCCCGGCAGCGGGCGAAGGCCGAGGGGACGGCGTGGCGTTCCAAGCTGTTCACCCAGGTGAAGTCCGGCGGGCCCTGCCCGGCGGTCTCCAAAGTGTAGCAGGTCATGCGCCACTCCACATGGGTGAAGATGTGCTTGGCCGTCAGGCGATTCCGCCAGGCCCTGGGTTCCAGGCCCCAGGAGCGGACCGCCCCGGCGGCGGCGGACTCGTCCAGGGCCCCTTCCACGTTGGGAAACTCCCAGAGGCCCGCCAGCAGGCCGGAGGCCGGGCGCTTCCGCAGGGCCACGCGGCTGTCCCGGAGGAGGAGGAAGACGGTCTTCTCCTCCACCCGGCGGGTTTTCTTCGGAGCCTTGACCGGCAGGCCCTCCGCCGTGCCCTGCGCCCGGCCCAGGCACCATTCCCGGACGGGGCAGAGGAGGCACTTGGGCGGGCCGTTCGGCACGCAGACCGTGGCCCCCAGCTCCATGAGGGCCTGGTTGAAGACGCGGACGTCCGGCTCCGCCTCCGGGAAAATCTCCTGGACCAGGGCGCGGAAGTTCTTTTTTGTCTGAGGGGCGGCGATGTCGCTGTGGTCGTCCGTCAGGCGGGTGACCACTCGGAGGACGTTGCCGTCCACGGCCGCTTCCCGCCGGGCAAAGGCGGCGGAGGCGACGGCGGCGGCGGTGTAGTCCCCGACGCCGGGGAGCTCCAAAAGACCCTGGTATGTGTCGGGGAAGCCGCCCCGGTCCGTGACAAGCCGGGCCGCCCGCTGTAGATTCCGGGCCCGGCTGTAGTAGCCCAGGCCCTCCCAGAGCTTCATCAGCTGGTCCTCTGGGGCGGAGGCCAGGGCCTCTACCGTGGGAAATGCCTCCAGAAACCGGGCGTAGTAGCCCAGCACCGCCGCCACCCGGGTCTGCTGGAGCATGATCTCCGAGACCCAGATCCGGTAGGGGTCCCGGGTCCGCCGCCAGGGGAGGTCCCGGGCGCTGGCCCGATACCACCGGAGGAGCGGCGGGGGGAGCTGCGATAATGTCATAGCGTTTTCACTCATGGGGAAGATTATAGCACAGCCGGGAAAAATGGACAACCTGGTTTTCTTGGAATTTTTTTGCTTGACATACCTAGCAACGCTATGTATAATAAGCATAGAAATTCTAGGTATAGAACGGAGGAGGCTTATGAAGAAACAGGCCATTGAGCACACCCGGCTGCTGGCCCTGTCACTGCTGGCGGGGGAAGACATGTACGGGTATCAGATGATCGTGGAGTTGGCCCGGCGGTCCAACCACACCTTCGACATGAAGGAGGGGACGCTGTACCCGGTGCTGCACGGGCTGGAACAGGAGGGCTTTGTGGAGGCCTACCGCAAGCAGGCCCCCACGGGGCGGGAGCGGAAGTACTACCACCTCACCCGGAAGGGGGAGCACGCCCTCCGGGAGGAGGAGGCCGCCTGGAGGCGGTATTCCGGGGCGGTGAACGACGTGCTGCGGGGCGGCGCGGAGGCCGTATGACCCGGGGAGAGTTTATGGACCAGGTGCTCGCGCCCCTGGGACGGCTGACGGCGGAGGAACGGAAGGACGTCCGCCGGGAGCTGGAGGAGCACGTGGAGGACCGGATGGAGGCCCTGCTTGACATGGGCTGGGACGAGGCGCTGGCGGAGACCCGGTGCCTGGAGGCCATGGGGGACCCGGCGGAGATCGGCCGGGAGATGGCCAGGCAGTATCCGGGCCGGTGGTGGCTGTGGCTGGGCCGGGCGGCGGTGGTTTTGACGGTGGTGGTGTGTATCCAAGCCCTGCTGGGCGTGGGGGTTTTGTTCAACGCCTGGGACGGCCTGGTGGTTCGGACCCTGCGCCCGCAGATTGCCTCCATGCTGGATGAGGTGGAAGCCGAGGAGCTGGTGGACCTGCGGATGGACATCGGGAACGACGTGCTGCGGGTGGTCCGGGTGTCCGTCGGAGAAGCGGAGGGCCGGCATGTGGCGGAAATCGCCATGTGCGCCTATGACCGCCTGCCCTTCGGCATTGTGGCGCACGACTGCGGGAACTGGATTACGGTGGAGAGACGGGAGAGCGAGGCCCACATTCACGGCGGCCCCGCCAGCAGAAGCTATGGGGCGGAATGCTGGCAGATGTACGCGTTTCCGGCCTCGGGGGACCGGAGTGTCACGCTGACCTATTCGCGCTACGGCGAGACCGTGAGCATGGAGGTGCCTTTGCCGGAACAGGGGGGAGCGGTATGAAGAGAAAAGGAAGGCGCCTGTCCTCCCGGAGGAGGCGGACCCTCTGGCGGGTTCTCATCGCGGCGGTCACGCTGTTTCTAGTGAACCGGATTTTCCTGATCGGCCTCCTGTTCCCCATCCAGGCCGTCCGGCACTGCGAGGAGCGGGAGGGCACGGGGCGGACCGCCGTGGTCTGCCGGGAGCGAGCCCCGGAGATCGGCAGAACCGGTCTGGTGTATCTGACGGAAAATGAAAAGGTCACCATGCTGAGCGCAGTCCGCCTGTCGCTTTATGGCTGGATAGAAATCTATGGCGTGCCTGTGGACTGCGCCGAGGAAGCCCCCATTCACGGCGGTTGGTGGAGCTTGCACCAGAGCGGGGAGGCAAGCCTGTTTTATGTGTTCGGGAGAGTTGACGACCCGGATGTCGGCCTCTTGCAAATCGTAGTTCGGCACAATGCGGAAGCTCCGAAAGGAAATGATGTGTGGCAGCCCTTGGGCTTTGAGTGGGGCCTTGAGCGGGAGGACCTATAGCAATCCAATAAAATAACAGAGTATTGACATGAGGTGTAGAATGCTATC
>CAMXKT010000134.1 GCA_947244595.1 uncultured Oscillibacter sp.
GACGGCGGCCGGGGCGGCTCCATCATCCTCCAGGTGGACGACCACATGTCCACGCTGATGGACTTCCGCTATAAGCGCAAATATGCCGCCGCCAACGGGGCCGACGGCCAGGGGGGCCGCAAGTCCGGCAAGGACGGCGAATCCCTCACCATCCGGGTCCCCCGGGGCACCCTGGTCCGGGAGGCCGAGACCGGGGAGATCATGGCCGACATGAGCGGAAGCGACCCCTTTGTCCTCTGCCGGGGGGGCCGGGGCGGCTGGGGCAACAGCCATTTCGCCACCCCCACCCGGCAGGTCCCCCGCTTTGCCAAGGCGGGTCTCCCCGGGGAGAGCCACGACGTGATTTTAGAGCTCAAGCTCCTGGCGGACGTGGGCCTGGTGGGCTTCCCCAACGTGGGGAAATCCACGCTCCTCTCCGTGGTGAGCAAGGCTCAGCCTAAGATCGCCAACTACCACTTCACCACCCTCTTCCCCAACCTGGGCGTGGTCTGGGTGGACGAGGGGGTCAGCTTCGTCATGGCGGACATCCCCGGCATCATCGAGGGGGCCAGCGAGGGGGCGGGCCTGGGCCACGACTTCCTCCGGCACGTGGACCGCTGCCGGTTGCTGGTCCACGTGGTGGACGTGTCCGGCAGTGAGGGCCGGGACCCGGTCCAGGACTTCGACGCCATCAACGAGGAGTTGAAGCGCTACAGCCCGGACCTTGCGGAGCGGCCCCAGATCGTGGCCGCCAACAAGACGGACATCTTGGAGGACCCGGCCCTGCTGGAGGCCCTCCGGGCCCACGTGGAGGGGCTGGGCTATCCCCTGGTGGAGATTTCCGCCGCCGCCCACAAGGGCACCCGGGAGCTTACAAAGCTGGTGGCGGAACGGCTGTCCGTCCTGCCCCCCATCGCCGTCTACGAGCCGGACTACGTGCCCAAGGCCCCCGTCGCGGATGCCTCCGGGCCCCTGGACATCCAGCACGAGGACGGTGTCTGGATTGTGGAGGGCCCCTGGCTCCAGCGGCTCATGGCCAACGTCAACTTCGGCGACTACGAAAGCCGCATGTGGTTCGACAAGGCCCTCCGGGACGCGGGGGTGTTCCAGCGGCTGGAGGACCTGGGCATCCAGGACGGGGACACCGTGTCCATGGACGGCTGGGAGTTCGAGTATCAGAAATGAAAAAGAGAGGGACGTTCGTCCCTCTCTTTTCGTTTGCCCTCATGCCCCGGCGAAGCCGAAGACCACGCCCACCACGGCGGACAAGCCGATGAACACGATGGGGTGGAGGCCCGTGATCTTCTTGGGCGCGAAGTTGGTCAGCACAATCAGCAGCGCCGCCAGCAGGAGGCCCCGCGTGTTGAAAAGGCTTCCGCCGTCCAGGACCGGGGCCTTGACGAAGCCGCCCGCCTGGGCGATGAGCTGGACGCTGGTCAGCACCTCCAGGATGACGGAGACGCAGGCCGCGCCGATGAGCCCCGTGGAGGCGGGCCGGAGGCCGTAGAAGGCCCGGTCCACGTACTTGTTGTTCCGGAAGCTGTGGAGCACCGCCGCCACAATGAGGATGACGATGATGGAGGGGGTCACCTCCCCCACGGTGGCTACCACCGCCCCGGGGATTCCCGCCGCCGTGAAGCCCACGTAGGTGGCCATATTGATGCCGATGGGACCTGGGGTGGACTCGGACACCGCCAGCATGTTCATCAGGTCCGTGTAGGTGTACCAGCCGGTGGACTCGCCGATGGCCTGGAGGAAGGGCAGGGTGGCCATGCCGCCGCCCACGGCGAAAAGGCCGGTCTTGAAGAACTCCCAGAAGAGCTGTAAATAGATCATGCCGCCTTCGCCTCCCAATTCTTCAGAATGACCCCCGCCAGGGCCGCGCCGATGACGAACCACACCGGGGAGAGCTTCAGGAAGAGCCCGCCCAGGAGGACCACGGCGAAGATGACCGCCGTCCGCTTGTCCACCACGGACTTCTTCAAGAGCTTCATGACGGCGTTAAAGATCAGCACGCAGACGCAGACCTGGATGCCCGCGAAGGCGTTCTTCACCCAGGCGAGGTCGGCGAAGTTGGAGATCAGTCCCGCCAGGATGGAGATGATGACCACCGAGGGGAACACCACGCCCAGAGTGGCCACAATGCCCCCCGCCCATCCGCCGTACTTCTGCCCGATGAAGGTGGCCGTGTTGACGGCGATGATGCCCGGGGTACACTGGCCGATGGCGTAGTAATCCGTCAGCTCCTCCTCCGTGGCCCAGCCCTTGTTGTCCACCACCTCCCGCTGGAGGATGGGCAGCATGGCCATGCCGCCGCCGAAGGTCATGACCCCCATTTTCGCGAAGGTCCAGAAGAGCTCCCAGAGCCCCTTGAATCCGCCTTGCTCTTTCATGTGAATGTTTCTCCTCCTTATTCCGTATAGCCCCACAGGCCCCGGACGGAGACCTCGCCGGAGCGGACCGTCCGCTCCTTCCCGTCCTCCCCCCGGACCACCAGGCTGAATTCCTCGTCGATATCCACCGCCTGGGCGGTCTCCCGCTCCCCGCCGCCGAAGGGGAGAAGCTGCACCGTCTTCCCCAGGTTCACGCAGAGGCGGCGGTAGGCCGCCAGGTACTCCGTCAGGTCCCCCGCCAAAAGCGCGGCGTAGGCCCGGTCCAGCTCCTCCAGCAGGGCCGCCGTCAAGCGGGGCCGGGACACGGGCTTCCCCAGGACCTGGAGCAGAGACGTGGCCACCTCCCGGACCTCCGGAGAGAAGTCCTCGGGCCGCTGGCCCGCGTTGATGCCAATGCCCAGCACCAGGGACTGGACCCGGCCCGTCTCCGCTTCGAGAGACATCTCTGTCAAAATGCCGCAGAGCTTCTTCCCGTTCAAGACCGGGTCGTTGGGCCATTTCAGCCCCGGCCGGAGGCCGCAGACCCGCTCCACGGCGGCGCACACCGCCACCCCCGCCAGGGCCGTCACTGGCGGCAGCCGGTCCGGCGGCAGAGAGGGGCGCAGCAGCACGGAGAGGTAGATTCCCTGTCCCTTGGGGGACTGGAAGGAGCGGTCCATCCGCCCCCGGCCCGCCGTCTGGCTGTCGGCGACGGCCGCCGTGCCGTCGGGCGCGTCCGCCTGCGCCTTCAAATAGTTGTTGGTGGAGTCCAGTTCCTGGAAGCACCGGAGCTCCCGGCCCACGATATTGGTCTTCCCCAGGAAGCTCCGGATCTCCGCCTCCGTCAGTACGTCCGGCGCGGCGGTGAGGCGGTAGCCCAGGCCGGTACGGGCCTCGATCTCATAGCCCTCGCCCCGCAGGGCGTCCACCGCCTTCCACACGGCGGCCCGGGTGAGCCCCAGGCGGCGGCTCAGGTCCTGGCCGGAGAGGAAGCCTTCCTCCTCCCGCAGCAGCGATAAAACGGCATCCCGGCTGCTCATAGCATCCCTCCTCGTCAAACGGGAATAGTGTACCACATTTTTTCGGGCCTGTAAATACGGAAAGAGGGATTGACAAAAAGGTGGACCTATGCTATGATGACAATGCCGGAAGGCTACATTG
>CAMXKT010000135.1 GCA_947244595.1 uncultured Oscillibacter sp.
CCGCCATGGCCAGCTTCATCACGTCCGCCGCCGTGCCCTGGATGGGCATGTTCAGCGCTACCCGCTCCCCGAAGGCGCGCATGTTTTTACTGGAGCTGGTCAGCTCCGGCAGACTGCGGCGGCGGTGGAGCAGAGTCTCCACATAGCCCGTCTCCCGGGCCCTTCGGACCACCTGATCCATATACTGCCGCACGCCGGGGAAGGCGGCAAAGTAGCCGTTCATATAATCCTTGGCCTCCGCCACGGTGACCCCCAGGTCCTGGCTCAGGGAAAAGGCGGAGATGCCGTAGACGATGCCGAAGTTCACCGCCTTGGCCCGGCGGCGCATCTCGTGGGTCACGTCCTCTCGGTCCACGTGGAAGACCTTGGCCGCCGTCTCGGCGTGGAAGTCGCCCCCCGCCAGGAAGGACGCTTTCATGCCCTCGTCCCCGGCGATGTGGGCCAGGATGCGCAGCTCGATCTGAGAGTAATCCGCGTCCACCAGCACATGGCCCGGCGCTGCCGTGAACATCCGGCGGAACTCGCTGCCAAGGTCCGTCCGGGTGGGGATGTTCTGCAGGTTCGGCTCCGTGGAGCTGAGGCGGCCCGTGGCGGTAACCGTCATCTGGAAGCTGGTCCGGATCCGCCCGTCGGGGTCCATGGCCTTCAGCAGGCCGTCGGCATAGGTGGACTTCAGCTTGGCATACTGTCTATATTCCAGCACGGCGTCCACAATGGGGTGCTGCCAGCGGAGCTTTTCCAGTACGTCGGCGTTAGTGGACCAGCCGGTCTTGGTCTTCTTTCCGTGGGGGAGGCCCAAGCGCTCGAAGAGCACTTCCCCCAGCTGCTTGGGGGAGTTGATGTTAAAGGTTCCCCCCGCCATCTCGTAAATGGCGGCCTCCTTCCCGGCGATACGGGCCGACAGGCTCTCGCCGAACTCCCGCAGGGCCTGGGCGTCCACGCCGCAGCCCGTCCGCTCCATCTCCGCCAGCACCCGGCACAGCGGCAGCTCGGCGGTCTCAAACAGCGCCCACTGGTCCCACTCCCGGAGCCTGGGAGCTAACACGCCGTACAGGGCATCCACCGCCGTCGTATAGCTGTCCAGAGAGGCGGCAGCCTCTCCGTCTCCCAAGAGGGAAAAGGCGTCCGGCTCCAGGTACGACGGCTTGGGCAGCTCCTCGTTAAAGTAAGAGACAAACAGGCGCTGGAGGTCGTAACTTCCCGCCGTGGCATCCAACAGATAGGCCCCCAGGGCTGTGTCGAAAATGAAGCCCTCCGCCGGGAGGCCGTTTTCCAGCAGCGTCCGGGTCAGGTCCTTGACGTTGTGGGAGACCTTTTTGACCTCCCCGGAAAACAGGGCCGTCAGCAGGCCGTTCCAATCCCCCTGATACCGTTCGAAGAACAGCTCCGCCATCAGGGCGCTGTCCTCCCCCGTTTCGCAGTAAACTCCCACAGCGGAGCAGTCCGGCCGGGCCAGCAGGGACACGTGGTCCGCCGCTTTCCAGAGGGCCAGCAGCTCCGCCCCCTGGGCGGAGTCCGTCACCGGCTCTACAACGGCGGCGGTGTTCCTCCGGGCCTCCGGGGCCGGGGCGGCGTCGGCGCTGAGGCCGAATTTCTCAATGAGCTTGGTAAACTCCAGCTTCAAAAACAGCGGGTAGGCCTCCGGCCCCGGGGCCTTGCGCTGGTTGTCCTCCGGCCGGAAGTCCAGGGGCGCGTTGGTATCGATGGTGGCCAGCCAGTAGGAATGCCGGGCGGCCTCCTCCCCTTCCGCCAGCTTCTTGACGATGCCGGGCTTGGCGGGGGTCTCCGGCGCGGTCACGATCTCCGGCATGTGGGCATAGAGATGGTCTATGGAGCCATACATTTGAACCAGACCCATGGCGGTCTTCTCCCCCACGCCCTTCACGCCGGGAATGTTGTCGGAGCTGTCTCCCATCAGGGCCTTGAGGTCGATCATATGGATGGGGTCGAAGCCGTACTCCTCCCGGAAGGCCTCCTCCGTCATATCCTTTGTGGTGGTCTGGCCCATGCGGGTGGAGACCAGCTTCACCTTGGTGGTCCCATCGATGAGCTGGAGGCTGTCCTTGTCTCCGGTAACCACCACGCACTCCCAGCCCGTCCCGGCGCACTTCCGGGAGATGGTCCCCAGGAGGTCGTCGGCCTCCCAGCCCTCCAGTTCATAGCGGGGGATGCTCAGCGCGTCCAGAACCTCCTTCAAAACCGGCACCTGCTGGCGCAGCTCCTCCGGCATGGGCTTCCGGGTGGCCTTGTAGGCCGCGTCCGCCTTGTGGCGGAAGGTGGGAGCGTGAAGGTCGAAGGTGACGCAGAGGGCGTCGGGCGCCTCCTCCGCCGTCAGGCGCAGCAGCGTCGTCAGGAAGCCGAAGACGGCGTGGGTGTAAAGCCCATCCCGGGTGGTCAGGGGCTTGATGCCATAGTAGGCCCGGTTGATGATGCTGTTCCCGTCGATGGCCATGAGCTTCATAAGGGGAAACCTCCTGTCAAAAGGCAAAATTACAGTCTGGATGATTATACCACGTTCGGCCCGGATTCACAACAGGGGAAGTCCCTGTTTTTACGTTTCTAATTTGTTACCATTTGTTACAAATTTGTAGTTTTTTCCACACGGAGAACTGTCATACTATTTGGCAGTATTTGATATAAGGAAAGGAGTTTCGCCTATGCGCCGATTTGAAGTCTTCGCTCTGGTGCTGGCCTGCCTGCTTACCCTCACTGCCTGCGGCAGGGATGCGGGAGGCGAGGCTGCCGTGGACCCGGAGAACCCGCCTCCCTATCCGCCCTTCACCGGCGAGAACTCCACACTCCAGTGCGTTGACGGACTGTATGTCGCCCTGCCGATGAAATACGCGGAACTTCTTCTGGTGGACAGTGAGTTTCCCGGGGCGGAGGAAAGCTGGAAACCCCTGATCTCCGTCTATGAAAAGATCTCCTATGAAACCGCAATGGAGGAGTACGGCGGCGGGGGCGGCTTCCTCTTCGGCTTCCTGGTCATGGACCAGGCGGCCTTTGAGCAGCATATCAGCTCCGACGGCTCCGGTATCGAGGTCTTCGCCACCGACGGGGAGCGGTACTACGCCTACACCTACCCCACCGACGTGCAGTTCTGCCGCCCCGGCGGGGTGATCGACTCGGAAAGCGAGGACTGGAAGACCTGGGAGACCCTCTGCGAGCTGGGCCCCCTGGTAAAGGAGGACTTCCTCACCCGGAACGGCCTCCAGTCCTTCTCCGTGCAGGACTTCCTGGGACAGCTGGACGACGGCGGGGACCACGTCGTCCTGAAATACTTCCCCTATTTCGCTAAGGACAGCGACACCCGCGTCTACTATCAGCTTCTCCTCCGCCAGCCCGCCCGGCAGGGCGAGGGCGGCATCTGGGCCGTGGACCAGTGGCTGGATGAGCGGGGCAATCAGTATCTTTACTTCCCCGACAGCGGCAAGCCCGCCGCCGAGCATTACGCGGAGCTCCAGGAGC
>CAMXKT010000136.1 GCA_947244595.1 uncultured Oscillibacter sp.
TCCAGGCCCACGGCCTGCAGCGCCCGGATGGCGGCCTCACGGCCCTGGCCGGGGCCCTTAACGAACACTTCCACGGTCTTCAGTCCATGTTCCATGGCGGCGCGGGCGGCGGTCTCCGCCGCGGTCTGGGCCGCGAAGGGTGTGGACTTCTTGCTGCCCCGGAAGCCGAGGCCGCCGGAGGAGGCCCAGGAGATGGCGTTGCCCTGGGAGTCGGTGACGGTCACCATGGTGTTGTTGAAGGAAGAACGGATATGGACCTGGCCACGTTCGATGTTCTTCCGCTCGCGGCGGCGGCGAATGACCTTCTTGCCGCCGGATTTCTGTGCTGCCATATTCTTTCTCCCTCCTTACTTCTTCTTGTTGGCGATGGTTTTCTTGGGTCCCTTCCGGGTGCGGGCGTTGGTTTTGCTCCGCTGGCCCCGGACGGGCAGGCCCTTGCGGTGCCTGAGGCCCCGGTAGCAGCCAATCTCGCTCAAGCGCTTGATGTCCAGGGCGGTCTGGCGGCGGAGGTCGCCTTCGACGGTGTAGTCATCGATGGCGTCACGGAGCTTCTGCTCGTCGGCGTCCGTCAGGTCCTTTACCCGGGTGTCGGGGTTCACGCCGGACTTCGCCAGGATGTCCTTGGCGCTCTTGCGGCCAATTCCATAGATATAGGTCAGGCCGATCTCAATGCGTTTATCCTTCGGCAGGTCAATACCGGCAATACGTGCCATACTGTTAAAGCACCTCCAATTTCAATTCTCAGCCCTGTCTCTGCTTGTGCTTGGGGTTCTCGCAAATGACCATAACACGGCCTTTGCGGCGGATAACCTTGCACTTTTCGCACATGGGCTTCACGGACGGTCTTACTTTCATAGTCTGCAACCATTCCTTTCAGCGGTTTACGTCGTTTGATGTCATTTGCTGCGCCAGGTGATCCGGCCCCGGGTCAGATCATACGGGGACATCTCCACCGTGACCTTGTCGCCGGGCAGAATCCTGATGAAATTCATCCTCAGTTTCCCGGAAATATGCGCCAGAATCATGTGACCATTTCCAATGTCAACCTGGAACGTCGTGTTGGGCAGGGCTTCCACCACAACACCTTCCACTTCAATCATGTCGGATTTTGCCAAACGTTATCCCTCCTGGTCCGGCTGGATCGCCTCGCGGCAGGCCGCGAGGGTCCTGCGAAGCTCACTGTTGGTGATCTTCTCCTCGCTCTTGATCTTTTCAGCGAGGCGGGTTTCCTCCGCCGACACAAAAAGCACATGCCTGCGCTTCTTGCGCTTCGGGGACTCCACCTTTCTCGATTTTCCGTCCGCCAGCAGGAGGTACTCTCCCTCCACTGCCAGAACGACGAAGAGCTTACCCTTGTCGCGGCCCGCGTTGGAGCGGACGATGTTTGATTTCGCAATCTCCATGCGTTCTCTCTCACCTGTTGTCAAATGGCGGGAGCCGTGAGAATCTCCGGCTCGCCATCGGTAATCAGGATCGTGTTTTCATAGTGGGCCGCCCATTTTCCGTCGGCGGTCTTCACCGTCCAGCCGTCGCTTAACTGGGTGATGGCGGCGGAACCGGCGTTGACCATGGGCTCGATGGCCAGGGTCATTCCCCGCAGGAGGCGGGGCCCATGGCCCGGACGGCCGTAGTTTGGGATCTCCGGCGATTCGTGCATCTTGGCTCCCACGCCGTGGCCCACGTATTCCCGGACCACGGAGAAGCCGTTCTGCTCCACATAGGACTGAACCGCCGCGGAGACGTCCTGAAGGCGCTGTCCCTCCCGGGCGAAGCGGATTCCCTCGAAGAAGCTCTGCCTAGTCACGTCGATCAGGCGCTGGGCCTCCGGAGAAATCCTTCCGCAGGGGAATGTCGCCGCGCAGTCTCCATGAAAGCCCCCGATGTACGCGCCCACGTCCACGCTGACGATGTCGCCCTCCTGCAAAACCCGCTTGGGACTGGGGATGCCGTGGATGATTTCGTCGTTGACACTGATACAGGCGCTGGCGGGGTAGCCGTTGTAGTGGAGAAAGGACGGGACCGCCCCCTGCTTGCGGATAAACCGCTCCACCGCGTCGTTGATCTCCTGGGTTGTCACGCCGGGCTTTACCATTTCCCCTGCCAAGGCACGGGCAGCCGCGGTAATTTTTCCACTCCGGCGCATCAAGTCGATCTCGTGGGGGGATTTCAGGGTAATCATGCTTCCCTCATCTCCCCAGGACGCGGAGGATCGCCTGGGAATTGGCTTCCACGGTAGGCTGGTTCTCCACCGTCTTCAGCAGGCCCCGCTCCGCGTAGAACGCCTTGAGGGGCTCCGTCTCCTTATGATAGACCTTGAGGCGGGACTTGACCGTCTCAGGGGCATCATCCTTCCGCTGGATGAGCTTCCCGCCGCACTTGTCGCAGACGCCCTCGCTCTTCGGGGGCACCGCCACCACGTGGTAGCTGGCGCCGCAGTCCGGGCAGACCCGGCGGCCGCTCATGCGCTCCATGATCGTCTCGTCGCTGACCTCCAGGGAGACCACGCAGTCAAAGACGATCCCGGCTTTCTCCAGGGCCTCGGCCTGGGCGATGGTGCGGGGCACGCCGTCCAGGATGTATCCCTTGGCGCAGTCCGGCTCCTCCAGCCGCTCGGAGATAATGCCGATGATCACCTCATCGGGCACCAGCTGCCCCGCGTCCATGAAGGCCTTGGCCTTCAGGCCCGTGGGGGTGCCGTTCTTCACGGCGGCGCGGAGGATGTTGCCGGTGGAGATGGTGGGAATGTCCAGCTTCTCACACAGGATGTCGGCCTGTGTTCCCTTTCCGGCGCCCGGGGCGCCCAGCAGGATCAATTTCATTTAAAACGCCTCCTGTATTCTGGGCGCGGGCGGAGGGTAGCTCCGCCCGGACGCCCGCCGTTGTTGGTTCCTTATTCCAGGAAGCCCTTGTACTGACGCATCAGCATCTGGGATTCCAGGGCCTTGACCGTTTCCAGCGCCACGCCCACCACGATGATGACAGAGGTGCCGCCGATGGCCACGGAGTTGTTCCCCAGAATCTTGCCGATGATCAGGGGGCAGATGGCCACAATGCCAAGGTAGATGGCGCCGAACAGGGTGATCTTATTCAGCACCTTGCGGATAAAGTCCACCGTGGGCTTGCCGGGACGGAAGCCGGGGATGAAGCCGCCCTGCTTTTTCATGTTGTTGGCAATTTCCACGGGGTTGAACTGAATGCTGGAGTAGAAATACGCGAAGCCAATAATCAGGATAAAGTAGACCACCATATAGACCACGGATTTCGTGTCGATGGCGTCGTAGATGCTCCGGGACACAGTTCCCTGGGCGGGAATGCCCACAAAGCTCCAGATGGTAATCGGCAGAGAGGCAATGCTCTGGGCGAAGATGACGGGCAGAACGCCGGCCATGCTCACCTTCATGGGCAGGTTGCTGCTCTGGCCGCCGTACATTT
>CAMXKT010000137.1 GCA_947244595.1 uncultured Oscillibacter sp.
AGAAAGGATGAGCGTTTTTGGAAAACTGCGCCATTGAACTGAAAGGCATCACCAAACGCTTCGGCGAGGTGGTGGCCAACGACGGCATTGACCTGCAATTGAACCGGGGGGAGATCCTCTCCCTGCTGGGGGAGAACGGCAGCGGGAAGACCACGCTGATGAACATGCTCTCCGGCATCTACTTCCCCGACGAGGGCCAGATCTTCGTAAACGGCCAGCCCGTCTCCATCCGCTCCCCCAGGGACGCCTTTGCAAACGGCATCGGCATGATCCACCAGCACTATAAATTGGTGGACGTGTTCACCGCCGCGGAAAACATCGTCTTAGGGCTGGAGGAGGGCGGCAAGCTGGACATCAAGGCCGCCGAGGCCAAGGTCCGGAACATCTGTGAACGGTACGGCTTCGACATCGACCCGGGACAGAAAATCTACGACATGTCTGTTTCCCAGAAGCAGACGGTGGAGATCGTCAAGGTCCTCTACCGGGGGGCCGACATCCTGATCCTGGACGAGCCCACCGCCGTCCTCACCCCCCAGGAAACCGACAAGCTCTTCGACGTGCTCCGGGCCATGAAGGCCGACGGAAAAGCCATCGTCATCATCACCCACAAGCTCCACGAGGTCATGGCCCTGTCCGACAAGGTGGCCGTGCTCCGGAAGGGCAAGTACATCGGCACCGTGCAAACCTCCGAGACGAATCCCCAGGCCCTCACCGACATGATGGTGGGCCACGCCGTCACCCTGAACATCGACCGCCCCCGGTACGAAACGCCCGTGGAGCGGCTGGAGGTCAAGGGCCTCACCGTCCTGGACGGGGAGGGCGTGAAGAAGCTGGACGGCGTCTCCTTCACCGCCCTGGGCGGCGAAATCCTGGGCGTGGCGGGCATCGCCGGGTCCGGACAAAAGGAGCTGCTGGAGGCCATCTCCGGCCTGTGCCCCGTGGCCGCCGGAGAGGTGCTGTACACCCCCGACGGCGGGGCCCCCGCCGACCTGGTGGGCAAAACCCCCATGCAGATCCGCAAGGCCGGGGTAGCCATGGCCTTCGTCCCCGAAGACCGGCTGGGCATGGGCCTGGTGGGGTCCATGGGCATGACGGGGAACATGATGCTCCGCTCCTGGAAGAAGGGCCGGGGGGTCTTCCTCAATCGGAAGGATCCCAACGAGCTTGCTATGCGGGTGTGGAAGGAGCTGGAGGTGGTCACCCCCAGCACGGAGTTTCCCGTCCGCCGCATGTCCGGCGGCAACGTCCAGAAGGTGCTGGTGGGCCGGGAGATCGCCAGCGCCCCTTCGGTGCTCATGACCGCCTACGCGGTCCGGGGGCTGGACATCAATACTTCCTACACCATCTATAACCTGCTGACGGAACAGAAGATGAAAGGCGTGGCCGTTGTCTACGTGGGCGAGGACCTGGACGTGCTGCTGGAGCTGTGCGACCGCATTTTGGTTCTCTGCGGCGGAAAGGTCAGCGGCGTGGTGGACGCCCGGTCCGCCACCAAGGATCAGATCGGCCTGCTGATGACCCGCCTGGGCGGAAAGGAGGCAGAGGCATGAACCACGAGAAGAAAGTCCCCCTCATCCGCCTGGCCAAGCGGGACGGCATGGAGGGCTGGAAGGTCTGGTGCATCCGGGCCGGGTCCATCCTCTTCGCCCTGCTGCTGGGAGCCCTGGTCATGGGCCTGGCGGGGGCCAACCCCGTCACCGCCTACGGCACCATGATTTCCGGCGCTCTGGGAAAGAAGAGCGCCATCCGCCAGACGGTGAAAATCGCCGTTCCCCTGCTGGGCTGCGCCCTGGCCATCGCCCCCTGCTTCAAGATGCGCTTCTGGAACATCGGCGCGGAGGGCCAGATCACCGCCGGGGCCATCGCCGCCAGCTACTTCGCCCTCTTCTGGGCGAACCGGATGCCCTCCCCCGTGCTGCTGGTGGTCATGGGCGTGGCGGGGGCGCTGGCCGGGGGCCTCTGGGCCCTGATTCCCGCCTTCTTTAAGGCCAAGTGGAACACCAACGAGACGCTGTTCACCCTGATGATGAACTACATCGTCATCGGCGTGGTCCGCTGGCTCCAGGGCGGCCCCTGGGAGGGCCGGAAGGGCTCCCAGATCATTCCTCAGTTCGACGAGGCCGCCTGCCTCCCCCGGGTGCTGGGGGTCCACTGCGGCTGGATCATCGTGCTGGTGCTGGTGATCTTTATGCACGTCTACATGAACCACACGAAACACGGCTATGAGATCGCCGTCATAGGAGACAGCGTCAACACCGCCCGGTACGCGGGAATGAATGTGGGCCGGGTGATGATGCGGACCATGTTCCTCTCCGGGGCCATCAGCGGGATCGTTGGGTTTATCGTGGCCTCCGGGGCCAATAACACGTTGTACGACGGCGTGGCCGGAGGCGTGGGCTTCACCTCCATCACCGTGGCCTGGCTCAGCCAGCTGAACGCCTTCGCCATGGTGGGCATCTCCGGCCTGCTGGCGGTTTTGAGCAAGGGGGCCGAGACCCTCCAGACCCGCATGGCGGTGCCCACGTCCATCTCGGACATCATCACGGGTATCCTGCTGTTCTGCATGCTGGGCTGCGAGTTCTTCATCAACTACAAGCTGATCTTCCGCAGCGCGGGAAGGAAGGAGGCGCGGCATGAGTAACTTTCTGAGTCTGTTCCTGGCCCTCATCATCGCCGCCATCACCTACGGCACGCCGCTGCTTTTCGGCACCCTGGGGGAGATCCTGACGGAGAAGTCCGGCAACCTGAACCTGGGCGTGGAAGGCATCATGTTCATGGGCGGCGCCCTGGGCCTGGGAGGCGTGTTCTACTACGAGAAGGCCGGCGGGGCCGGCGGCCTTGCGGCCGTGGGCATCGGCATCCTCTGCGCCTTCCTGGCGGGGGCCCTGGCCTCCCTGATTTTCAGCTTCCTCACCATTACCCTCCGGGCCAACCAAAACGTCACCGGCCTGGCCCTGTCCATCTTCGGCACCGGCGTGGGCCAGTTCGTGGGCGAGTTCATGCGGGTCCGGGAGAACGGCTATATCTCCATCGGCAACGCCCTGAAGGGCTTCTTCCAGAATTCCCCCTTTCCGGCGGCCCTCCAGAGGATCCCGGTAGTGGGCGGCGTGCTCTTCGGCAACAGCGTGTTCTTCTACTTGGGATTGATTCTGGCTGTCGGCATGTTCTTCTTCCTGAACCGCACCCGGACGGGGCTGTACCTCCGTTCCGTGGGCGAGTCCCCGGCCACGGCGGACGCGGCGGGCATCGCCGTGGAGCGGTACAAGTATCTGGCCACGGTCATCGGCGGCGGAATCTCCGCCGTGGGCGGCATGGTGTACATCATGACCATCGCCGGATGCGTGTGGAACCACGAGGGCTTGAGCGGCGTGGGCTGGCTGGCGGTGGCCCTGGTCATCTTCTGCATGTGGCGGCCCC
>CAMXKT010000138.1 GCA_947244595.1 uncultured Oscillibacter sp.
GAGCAGCACCGCTTTGGCGTCGCCCAGCGGGCGGCCCTGGCGGGGAAGGGGGACCACCCCCACACCTTGGTCATGTCGGCGACGCCCATCCCCAGGACCCTGGCCCTGATCCTGTACGGCGATCTGGACGTGTCTGTCATTGATCAATTGCCCCCGGGGCGGCGGCCGGTCCAGACCTCCTTTGTGAACAGCGGCTACCACCCCCGGATTTACAAGTTCCTCCGGAAGTTGATTGAGGAGGGGCGGCAGGCCTACATCGTCTGCCCCGCCGTCTCCGAGAGCGAGGAGGATGACCGGAAGGCCGTGACGGAGTACGCCGCCAAACTCCAGCAGGAGGTGTTCCCGGACCTCCGGGTGGCCTATGTCCACGGGAAGATGAGGCCCAGGGAGAAGGACGCGGTGATGGCGGCCTTCGCCGCCCGGGAGACGGACATCCTGGTGTCCACCACCGTCATCGAGGTGGGGGTGGACGTGCCCAACGCCGCCGTCATAGTGGTGGAGAACGCGGAGCGCTTCGGCCTCAGCCAGCTCCACCAGCTCCGGGGCCGGGTGGGCCGGGGGGAATGGCAGTCCTACTGCGTGCTGATCTCCGACAACAAAAACGAGGAGACCCGCCAGCGGCTGAAGGTCATGACGAAAACCTCCGACGGCTTCAAAATCGCCGAGGAGGACCTGCGCCTCCGGGGACCGGGGGACTTCTTCGGCCGGCGGCAGCACGGTCTGCCGGGCCTCCGGGTGGCGGACATCGGCTGCGACGCCCAGCTCCTCCGGGAGGCCCAGGGGG
Organism: uncultured Oscillibacter sp.; assembly: GCA_947244595.1. Lineage (GTDB taxonomy): Bacteria > Bacillota > Clostridia > Oscillospirales > Oscillospiraceae > Oscillibacter. The sequence continues at coordinate 785 of CAMXKT010000138.1, forward strand.
CGGCGGACGCTTTGCTGGAGCGGGACCCGGAATTGAAAAGCTGCCCCGCCACGGCGGAGCGGATGGCGGAGCTGTTCACGGAGGCGGCGGATACGCTGAATTAAATGGACAGACGACGCCTCCCCCGGAAGGGGGAGGCGCTGCCGTCTGCCCGCAACGCTTATTTCCCTTCCGTGAAATGGGCGTGTCTTAACGCCGCGGCAACCGGCTTGTATAATACCAGGGTAAGGACCGCGTTCAAGCCGCCTTTTATGAGATTAAACGGCAGAAACGCCGGAATCAGTAATTCCGCGACCGCCTCTCTCGGATAGCCCATGTAAATGGGGGCAATGAAATAGTTGCAGCAAAGCATGACGAAAACCATACACAGCCAACCGCAGAAAAGCCCGAACGCGGCGGCGGAGAACGTTCGCTTTTTCTGATAAACGAACGCGGCGGTACAAGCAAAGGAACAGCTTGAAATGACGTTCATGAAAAAGCCCCAAATGCCGGTCTCGCTGATGGTGAACATTTCGACGAACGAAACGGCCAGGGCGATGAGCCACGAGGTAACTGGGCCGAAAATCAATCCGCCGACGGCAATGACGCTGTCCTTTGGGTCGTACTTCAAAAAGAGTACAAGCGGAATGCGTCCTATGGCGGCGGCCGCATAGGCGAGGGCGCAGAGCATGCCTGTGGCTGTGAGCTTTTTGATTTTGCGGTTCATGAAACATACCTCCTAAAAAATAAGCACCGAAAAGCAATGAATGCCTTTCGGTGTTATTGTTTTAAGATGTATGGAACATGTCGACAAGGCATGAAGCGGGCGGGAAAGAAACGTGCGGATTGTCAGAATACCTCTAACAAATTCCATACACCTTCTTTAATCCAGACTATACTGTCGGTTTTGGATTCTCACCAAATCAGCGCTCGCGCGCTCGCGGACTCTACCGCCGATCGGGAATTGCACCCTGCCTTGAAGACATTCATCCTATTCAGTTTTCGCTTCTGATGATAGCAGGGATCTCCGCTCCTGTCAATAGGAATCCGAAAAGAGGACGGAATCGGAGAGAAGCCAATTCTAGATTTTCCCAGCCCCGTCCCGGCAGACGGACGCAGCCTCCGCGTCACTCCTCTTCCGGCTCCTCCGGCGGATTTCCGCCCATCTTCATTTCCTGCCACTTCTCCTTGGTGATCAGCAGCTGCCGGGGCTTGGATCCCTCGAAGGGTCCCACGTACCCCCGCTCCTCCAGCTGGTCCACCAGCCGGGCGGCCCGGGAGTAGCCCAGCTTCAAGCGCCGCTGGAGCATGGACGTGGACGCCTGCCCGGTCTCCAAAATCACTTCCACGGCGGCGGGGAGGAGCTCGTCCTCCTCGCTCTCCTGGGGCTCGGCGGGCTTTCCGGGTTTAGCGCCCTTCTCCTGGACGGACTCCTCGATTTTGGCGATGACATCGTCGTCGTACTGGGCCTCTCCGGTCTGCTTGACGAAGCTCACCACCCGGTCGATCTCCTCCGGGGTGATGAAGCAGCCCTGGACCCGGGTTGGCTTTCCGGCCCCCAGGGGGGCGTAGAGCATGTCGCCCCGGCCCACCAGCTTTTCCGCGCCGCCGTTGTCCAGGATGATGCGGGACTCCATGGAGGAGGCCACGGCGAAGGCGATGCGGCTGGGGATGTTGGCCTTCATGAGGCCGGTGATCACGTCGGCGGAGGGACGCTGGGTGGCAATCACCAGGTGCATCCCGGCGGCGCGGCCCATCTGGGCCACCCGGCAGATGGACTCTTCCACCTCTTTGGCGGCCACCAGCATCAGGTCCGCCAGCTCGTCGATGACCACCACCACGCTGGGCAGGGGCTCCAGACCCTCCTTGGTCTTCGCCAGGCGGTTGAATTCCTCCAGCTTCTTGACCCCGTGCTCGGAGAAGGTCTTATAGCGCTTCATCATCTCGAACACCGCCCACTGGAGGGCCCCGGCGGCCTTCTTGGGGTCCGTCACCACGGGGATCAGCAGGTGGGGGATGCCGTTGTAGGGGGCCAGCTCCACCATCTTGGGGTCCACCATGATGAAGCGCACGTCCTCCGGCGTGGACTTGTAGAGGAGGCTGATGATCAGGGAGTTGGTGCACACGGACTTACCGGAACCCGTGGTGCCCGCGATGAGCACGTGGGGCAGGGTGCCGATGTCTCCGATGACGTTCCGCCCGCCGATGTCCCGGCCCAGGGCGAAGGCCACGTTGGACTTATGCCCGGCGAACTCCCGGGACTCGATGACGTCCCGGATGAGGACCGGGGTCACCTGCTTGTTAGGCACCTCAATGCCCACCACGGAAATTTTATCGGGGATGGGGGCGATGCGCACCCCCGTGGCCCCCAGGGCCAGGGCGATGTCATCCGCCAGGTTCGTGATCTTGGAGAGCTTGACTCCCTGTTCCAGGATGAATTCGTACCGGGTGACGGCGGGGCCGTGGATCACGTCCCCGGGGGCGGCGTCCACGCCGAAGCTGGTCAGGGTCTCCGCCAGGCGGCGGGAGTTGTTCCGCAGCTCCGCCCCGGCCTCCACGTGGTTCTC
>CAMXKT010000139.1 GCA_947244595.1 uncultured Oscillibacter sp.
AGGCCGAACTCCCCGCCGTCGGTGAACCGGGTGGAGGCGTTGACGTACACCGCCGCCGCGTCCACCGCGTCCAGGAAGCGCTGTGCCTTGAAGTAGTTGGCGGTCATGATGGCCTCCGAGTGTCCGGTGCCGTGGGCGTTGATGAAGTCGATCGCCTCGTCCATGTCTTCGACCGTCCGCACGGCCAGGATGTAGTCGTCATACTCCGCGTCCCAGTCGCTCTCGGCGGCGGGGACGGCCCGGTCCCCCAGAATCGCCAGGGCGGTTTTGTCGCAGCGGAGCTCCACGTGATGCCGGTCCAGCAGGGGCACGGCTTTTTGGAGGAAGGCCTCCGCCACGTCTCTTTGAATCAGCAGGCACTCCGCCGCGTTGCACACGGAGGGCCGGGAGCATTTGGCGTTGTAGAGGACCTGGGCGGCCATGTCCAAGTCCGCCTCGCCGTCCACGTAGACGTGGCAGACCCCCTCCCCGGTCCGGATGACGGGGACGCTGGCCTCCTTTGCCACGGCCCGGATGAGCCCCGCCCCGCCCCGGGGGATCAGCACGTCCACATAGCCGTCCAGGTGCATGAGCTCGTTTGCCGTCTCGCGGCTGGTGTCCTGCACCAGGGAGACGCAGTCCTCCGGCAGGCCCGCGCTCTTCAGGGCCGCGCGCATCAGCTCCGCCGCCTTCCGGTTGGAGCGGATGGCCTCTTTGCCCCCCCGGAGAATGCAGACGTTGCCGGACTTCAGGCACAGGGCTGCCGCGTCCACGGTGACGTTGGGCCGGGCTTCGAAGATGATGGCAACGACCCCCAGGGGCACCCGCCGCCGCCCGATGATCAGGCCGTTGGGCCGGGTTTCCATCTTGTCCACCTTCCCGATGGGGTCCGGCAGGGCAATCACCTGCCGCACCGCCTCCACGATGCCGCCGATCCGCTCCTCCGTGAGGGTCAGCCGGTCCAGCATGGCGGGGCGCATGCCCGCCTCTTTTGCCGCCGCCACGTCTTCGGCGTTGGCCGTCAGCCACTCGTCCTTCCGTTTTGTCAGGGTCTCCGCGATGGCCTCCAGGGCGGCGTTTTTCTTCGCCGTCCCGGCGGTGGAGAGGGTGTAGGACGCGGCCTTGGCCAGGCGTCCCTGTTCCTGTAATGCCGTCATCACGCGCCTTCCTTTCTCCCGGCCACAAACCGGGTCCCGATGTCTTCGCCCTCCACAATGTCATACAGCCCCTCAGGCCGGGCCCCATTGGTGATGACCATGTCGCAGCCCGCCTCCATGGCGATTCTGGCGGCGGAGAGCTTCGTCGCCATGCCGCCGGTGCCCCGCCAGGTGCCCGCGCCCCCGGCCATTTCCAGAATCTCCGGCGTCAGCTCCGTCACGCGGCGGAGGAGCTCCGCTTCCGGGTCCCGCTTGGGGTCCCGGTCGTAGAGCCCGTCGATGTCGCTGAGAAGCACCAGCAGGTCCGCCCCGCAGAGCTCCGCCACGATGGCGGAAAGCGTGTCGTTGTCCCCCAGGACCTTGTGGTGTCCCGTCTCAATCTCCGCGGAGGAGACGGAGTCGTTCTCGTTCACCACCGGGATGATGCCCAGCTCCAACAGGCTGGTGAAGGTGTTTTTCAGGTGCTCCGCCCGGACGGGGTCCTCCACGTCGTCCCCGGTGAGGAGGATCTGCGCCACGGTGCGGTTATACTCGGAGAAGAGCTTGTCGTAGATGTGCATCATCCGGCACTGACCCACGGCGGCGGCGGCCTGCTTCATCCGCAGGGCCCGGGGCCGCTCATCCAGGCCCATCCGGGCCGTGCCCACGGCGATGGCCCCGGAGGTCACCAAAATGACCTCCCGTCCGCTGCCGCTCAGGTCCGCCAGCACCCGGACCAGCTTCTCCATGCTCCGCAGGTCCAGGCTGCCGGAGCTGTGGGTCAGGGTGGAGGTGCCCACCTTGACGACGATACGTTGTTTGTTCCTGATCACGATTTCCTCCCGCCCCACGGGCATGATTTGCCCTCAGTATAGCACGGCGGAGGGGAAAAGAAAAGCCCCCCTGGAGGGAGGCTTTGGATGTGGGGCCCGGTCCCCTGACCGGGCCATTGCCTTTGCAGAGGCGGGGCTCCGTTACCGCCGCTTCCGGCCCGCCCGGATGACGGCATAGAGAAACAGCGCGCCCAGGGCTGTTTCCCCAATCAGCTCGGCGGTGTGGAAGCCCACCACAAAGCTCAGCGCGGTCTGCGCCGCGATGACCACCGCTACCGCCAGGAGCGCGATTACGATCCCCTTCATCATGTCCTTCATTTCTTTTTCCTCCCTTTCCGTTCTCTTGGAACTGTACCCAGTATAGCGGAGTCCCGGCGGCCCTGCCATCGATTTGCCTTACAGTTTGGCCCCCCATCTTACAATGCCGTAAGATTCCCGTCGGGGACGGGTAATTTCCAGAAAACCGGAAAAGCTACTTCCACAAAAAGGAGGTATCTCACCATGACCAAATCCACCAAGCCCACCCAGGCGGAGCAAACCGAAGATACACAGAAGGAAGACGTCCAGTCCATCCTGGACTTCGGCTCCGCCATGACGGCTACGCCCCACGGGAACATCTACTGTCTCACCATCATCGGCCAGATTGAGGGCCACGTCACCGCCTCCTCCGGGACGAAAACCACCAAGTACGAGCATGTCCTCCCGCTGCTCGCCAAGCTGGAGGAGTCCGGCGAGGTGGCGGGGGTCCTCTTCCTCCTCAACACCGTGGGCGGGGACGTGGAGGCGGGCCTTGCCATCGCGGAGCTCATCGCCGGCATGACCAAGCCCACGGTCTCCATCGTCCTGGGGGGCAGCCACTCCATCGGCGTGCCCCTGGCCGTGGCCGCCCGGCGGAGCTTCGCCGTGCCCTCCGCCGCCATGACCATCCACCCGGTCCGCATGAGCGGCACCGTCATCGCCGCCCCCCAGACCTACAGCTATTTCCAGCGGCTCCAGGACCGGATCGTGGCCTTTGTCTCCGGTCACAGCCACATCTCCGCCGGGGACTTTCAGGACCTGATGCTCCAGAAGGACGATATGGCCGCCGACGTTGGCAGCGTCATTTACGGCGAGGAGGCCGTCCGCCTGGGGCTCATCGACGAGGTGGGCGGCCTCTCCGACGGGCTCCGCTGGCTCTACGGGGAGATTGACGCCGGGAAGAAAAAGCGGAGGCGGAAGGGCTCCGGAGATTGAGGAAAGGACCGACAGGGAAGCGGGCCTTCGGGGGGAACGGGCCGCCGAAGGCGGCGGCCCCTGCACGGCGCCCCATCAAACGGCGGATCCGTAGGGGCCGCCCCCCTGGGCGGCCCGTCCCCCGCCCGG
>CAMXKT010000140.1 GCA_947244595.1 uncultured Oscillibacter sp.
GTGGTGGGCATCTCCGTCATTTTGCTGGGGGCCGGGGCGGGTATCATCAGTTCCACCGTGAACCCCTTTGCCACAGGCATCGCGGCGGGCTTCGCCGGGGTCTCTCTGGGGGAGGGCATCCTCCTCCGGGCCCTCCAGTGGGTGGTCTTCGAGGGGGCGGCCATCTGGTTTGTCATGGCCTACGCCGCCCGTGTGAAGCGGGATCCCTCCCGGTCCGTGGTGGGCGTGGGAGCGGGAAAGCTCCAGGCCAACATGGAGGAGACCGTGGAATTCACCCCCAAGCGGAAGGTCATTATGGTGATCTTCACCCTGACCTTCCTCATCATGATCTACGGCGTCATCCCCTTTGACGAGATGGGCCTGCCCCTGCCCGCCCTGGGGTGGTGGTTCCCGGAGCTCAGCGCCCTGTTTCTGGTGAGCGGCGTTATCATCGGGCTCATCGACCGCATGGGGGAGGAGGCCATCGCCGAAACCTACGTGGCCGGGTGCGCGGACCTGCTGGGCGTGGCCCTCATCATCGGCATCAGCCGGGGCATTACCGTGCTGATGAACGACGGGCAGATCACGGGGACCATCCTCCACTGGGGGGAGCGGGCCCTCTCCGGGGCGGGCCCCGTCAGCTTTGTGCTGCTGGTGTACCTGCTCTACCTGCCCCTGACGGTGCTGATCCCCTCCTCCTCGGGCCTGGCGACCCTGTCCGTTCCCGTCATGGCCCCCCTGGGCCGCTTCGCGGGCGTGGGGGGTGACCTGGTGGTGACGGCTTTCCAGTCCGCCTCCGGACTGGTGAACATCATCACGCCCACAGCGGCGGTGGTCATGGGGGCCCTGGCCCTGGGACATGTGCCCTATGACAAGTGGGTGAAATACGTGTGGAAGCTGATCTTGTATTTCTTCCTGCTGACCCTGGCGTTTTTGATCGTGGGCGTTGTGATCGGATGAAAGTGAAAAGCCGCCGGCTCAGAAGAGCCGGCGGCTTTTCCTATGGAAATTAAGGAGGTAAAGAGTGTTCAGGGAATGATCTCGATCCAGTAGCCGTCCGGATCGGAGATGAAATAGATGCCCATGTCGGGGTTTTCAAAGCAGACGCAGCCCATTTCCTTGTGCTTGGCGTGAGCCTCCTCATAGTCGGGGGCCTTCAATGCCAGGTGGAATTCGCACTCGCCCAGGTCGTACTTCTGGGGATGGTCCCTGAGCCAGGTGAGCTCCAGGCGGAAGGTGGTCCGGCGGTCCCCCAGGAAGACAATGACGAAGCTGCCGTCCTCCGCCTCCTTGCGGCGGACCGGCTCCAGGCCCAGGGCCTCCTTGTAGAATTTCAGGGAGCGGTCCAGGTCGGTGACGTTGAAGTTGAAGTGGTTGAACGTGTACATGTCACACCGCCTTCTTGCCCGACTGGTCCCGCAGGATGGTGTAGACCTCGTAGATATCCTGGATGGAGTAGGTGGCCCGGATCTCCTTGGGCACGTCGGTATCCCGGGACTGGGTCAGGAAGGAGTGGATGTGGAAGGTAGCCCCGAAGCCCAGGTTCTGGGGGCCGATCACGTCCCGGGAGTAAGTGTCTCCCACGTAGGCGCAGGTCTTGGGGTCGGAACGGATCTGATTCAGAGAGACCAGGAAGATGTTGGGGTCCGGCTTGCGGTAGCCGGTGACGGAGGAGAGGGTCACGTCCTGGAAGTAATCCCGGATGCCGTACTCCTCCAGAGTGCGGAAGACCTGGTAGAGGGCGGCGGTATTGCTGATGACGCCCAGCTTTAGCCCTAAGCCCTTCAATCCCTCCAGCATCTCCTTCACGTGGGGCCGAAGCTGGCGGTGGTAGTGGGTGACCTCCCACATGTGGGCCAGCTCTTCGGAGAAGGGCTTCACGGTGTCAAAGTCCAAACCCAGCTCCGTCAGAATGTAGTTGCCCCAGATCTCCTCGGGTTTCAGCTCCCGGTTCGTGGGGCCCCGGTAGGCGGCGTAGCGGTCCCAGCCGTCGGCAAAGGCCTGGATGGCGGCAGGGACGTCCAGGGACAGGGGGTGGCCATGGGCCGCCAGTATGCGGAGAACACCCTCGGCGGAGGCTTTCTTGCTGGCCTCGTCAATAAAGATGTCCTCCAGGGTTCCGCCCATGTCAAACAATACGGTATTGATCATAATTCTCACTGCCTTTTCCAAGGCCGTGCCGAATCTTCGGCAGGGGGCCTTTTTTTCCAATATAAATGGTATACCAAAAAGGAGGAGCCCAGGCCCAGCGCCAAGGGAGCCAGGGTGAACATCCCGAAGAATTGGAGGATCAGCCCCATGCTCTCCCAGCCCATGAGGATGATCAGCGCGATGAGGCTGGCCAGAAGCAGCAGCGCCAGCCAGATATAGGCGGCGGGAAGTAAGCGCTTGTCGCCGGGCAGCAGCCACACCAAAGAGGCAACGGCCGTCCCCACTGCGGCGGGGACCAGGGCCTCCACAAGCGTGACCAGCCCCACGGACATGCCCTGGAGCAGGCCGTCCAGCCAAGGGTTGAGCAGGGCGAAGCAGCCGCCGTACAGGGCCAGCAGCACCCAGCAGAGACAGAAGGAGTAGAGCAGAATGGTGCTCTTTACCCTTCCGTTCTCCGTCATTTGGAACGCGCCCCAGAACTTGTCGGCGAACTTGCCGACGCGCTCGTCGATCTCTTTTTGCCGGATGGGATTTGCCATGGAGTTCCTCCTTAAAGACTAGAAGCTGTATTCACAGGCGGGAAGCCTGTTTGTTTCTCACCTGTGAATACAGCTTCTTAGAAGACGGGCGGGCGGCCGTCCGGCCGCCCGCCCAGCTTAGCTGTGAAACGCGGCGATGGTAGGGTAAGGGATTACTGATTCAGCCAGTACATCCACATATCCTGCACGTCGGGATAAATGTCGTAGATGGAGACCAGATCGTTGGACCGGGCGCCCAGCTCGGGGAGCTTGGCGGGGTTCTTCTCATCTACGAAGTCGTCACGCAGGGGCCAGTTGCCGACCTTGGTGAAGGGCTTCAGGCCGCCGCTCTGGCAGTCCGCGCCGCCGGTGATGTAGCGGATGAACAGGCGGGCGCCGGCGGGGCTGTTGCAGCCGGAGACCACGAACATGGACTCGGTGTTCAGCAGGGCGGTGTAGGGAGTCAGGTTGATGCACCAGTCGATGTTGTAGCCGGATTCCTCACGGTTCTCGATCTTGCCGGCGGAGGCCAGGGCCAGGGCGGGACGATCGGCGGTGGAGTTGTGGACGGCCAGCACCAGCTCGTCGCCGTCGCCGATGAAGGTCATCT
>CAMXKT010000141.1 GCA_947244595.1 uncultured Oscillibacter sp.
GGGCTCATGGCGTCCAGCGCCGCCCCCAGGACGGAGACCCGCTGCCGCTTCCCGGCCACCAGTCCCTCGGACAGGTCTCCCAGCCGCTGCTGTACGTGGGCCAGCTCCATCCGCTTATCCTGGACATAGGCCATCTGGTCCCGGAGGACCCGCTTTTCCGCCAAAGTCTCCAGCCGCTGCCGGAGGGCCGCCAGCCGGGCGGTCTCGCTCCGCTCCAGCCGGGAGGACGCGCCGCGCAGCCACTGTTTCAGGGCCTCCTGGTCCGGGACAACGATCTCCGCCGCGTTGGAGGGGGTTGAGGCCCGGGCGTCCGCCACGAAGTCGGAGATGGTCACGTCGGGCTCGTGGCCCACGGCGGAGATGACGGGCAGCTCGGATTCATAGATGGCCCGGGCCACCCGCTCGTCGTTGAAGGCCCAGAGATCCTCCATGGACCCGCCGCCCCGTCCGGTGATGATGACGTCTCCCACCCGCCACTTATTGGCGTAGCGGATGGCCCCCACAATCTCCGGCGGGGCCTCGGCCCCCTGGACCCGGACGGGCAGGAGAATCACCTTTGCCAGGGGATAGCGCCGCCGCAGGATGCGGATCATGTCGTGGACCGCCGCCCCGGCGGAGGAGGTGACAATGGCGATCCGCTCGGGATAGGGCGGCAGGGGCTTCTTGTGAGCGGGATCGAAGAGGCCCTCGGCGTACAGCTTGGCTTTCAGCTGCTCGAAGGCCACCGCCAGATCCCCCGCCCCCTCCGGGGTCAGGGCGTTGCAGTAGAGCTGATAGGCCCCGTCCCGGGGAAAAACGGTAATCCGCCCCTGGGCGATGACCTTCATGCCGTTTTCCGGCCGGAAGCGGAGCCGGGAGGCCTGTCCCCGGAACATGACGCACCGCAGGGCCCCTTCCGGATCTTTCAAGGTGAAGTAGTGGTGCCCGGAGGGATACATCTTATAATTAGAGAGCTCCCCCCGGACGTACACGTCCTGGAGCATAGGCTCTCCGTCCAGCAGGAGCTTCACCAGCTGGTTGACCTCGGTGACGCCGAAAATGTGCCGCTCCATGGGGGTCACCTCTCGTCGGTGCGCCCAGCCAAATAGTCCAGGCTGACGCCGAAGTGGTCCGCCAGGGCGCAGAGATTATAAAAATTCGGTACGCTGGTCCCACCCTCAAGGCCCTGATACTGACGGGCTGTGATTCCAACCGCCGCCGCAACCTGGACTTGAGTCTCCTGATGCTCAGCCCGCAAGGCCCGTAATCTTTCTGAAAATTCCATGATAACTCCTTGACACGAAACGGATTTCATGTTATGCTAGAGACACGAAATGCATTTCATGTCCTATAAATATGATGAAAGAAAGGTGGTCCTTATGTCCGACTTTATGCTCTGGCTTCACGCCAACTACATCCGGCCCCAAATCGACGCGGTGGAAAAGAACGAATACGAATTCCATTTCCATATCGTCGAAAGAAAACTATCTCCGGCCAATCAGTTAAACCTGGAACACATCCTGGAATTCACGGCCATCCAAGCTTTCCTCCTGGGCTTCCGCACCAGCGAGGGCCTGACCCCCTTGCCGCCCAGGAGTCACAACCTCTGACAGGGCAACGGGAAAAAGCAGAGCCGGACATGACTCCCCATGCCCGCTCTGCTGATTTTTATTCGGAAAGCTCCTGCCGGGAGAAGCTGCCCAGAATGCCGTTGATGAATTTCACCGTTTCCGGCGTCTCGTACTTTTTGGCGATTTCCACCGCCTCGTTGATGGCGGCGGCGTTGGGTACGTCCGGCATGTACATCACCTCGTACATGGCCACCCGCATAATGGCGGAAGCCACCATGGGGATGCGGGAGAACTTCCAGCCCTTGGCGTATTTCTCGATATAGCCGTCCAGCTCCGCGCCGTGCTCGTCGACGCCCCGGACCAGCCGCCGGATATACGCCGCCTGCTTGGCGTTGGGGGCCTCCCGGTAGAGGTCCTCCTCCTCCGCAAGCTCCGCGAAGGACGCCGCCGTCAGCCGCTGGTCCAGCAGCTCTTCCGCAGTCTTGTCGGTAAAGCTCAGTTCATAGGAGAGATGGATGGCGATCTCCCGGGCGGTGTTCCGTACCATAGTCGTTCGTCCTTTATCTGTCGTTGGGGCTCAGTTCAGCGTTACGCCGCCCACGTGGATGTTCACCGCCTCCACGGCGCAGCCGGTCATGGCCTCCACGGCGGAAGCGACGGCCTTCTGGGCGTTCCCGGCCACCTCGGGAATGGGATGGCCATACTGGACGGTCAGATACAGGTCCAGGACCAGCGCCGCGCCGGTCATATCGATCTTCACGCCCCGGACGCCCTTCTGGGCGTTTTTCCGGTTGTTCACCAGATCGCTGACGCTTCCGCCCAGGTTGGTCATCATTCCGGAGACGCCCTCCACCTCCCGGACCGCGCCCACGGCGATGGCGGCGATGACCTCCTCCGAGATGTTGATGCTGCCGTTCTCTTCCGGCAGGGTCATATATTCCTTACTCTCGGCCATGCTGTACCTCTCCTTATTTTTTCCTTCGTGAATGGGGCCGCCCTTTCACGGCGGACCCTTCCGATGAAATCATGCTGAGTGATTATACCACATCCCGCCGGAAATTACAACCACTAATTTGCCGCCATGATCTTGATATTCCCCGCCGGGAGGCCCGTTTCCGTCATGGTGATATCGGTGATTTTCGCCACATCCTCGGCGGTCAGCTCCCCGCTCTTGGTGGACACCACCACGCTGACGCTCTCGTCCCCCATAAAGGCCACGCAGTCCGTATAGCCCTTGGCGGTAACCAGATTCTCAATCTGGGCCTCCGCCAGGGTGTAGGACGCCAGAACCTGGATGCCCTGGGAGGCCTCGTTGGCCACGTTCGCGTCGGCGTTCTCCTGCTCCGCCGCCTCCTGCAAAAGCGAAATGGCGTTGTCCCGGGCCTGCTGCCGGGTCAGCCGGGCGGAGGCAAAGTAGTCCGAGCCGGTGTAGATCATTCCCTCGTCCGGCGGGGCTCCGGTCTCCTCAGACGGTCCGGGGGCCGCTTCCCCGTCGGTCTTGGGCTCCTCGCCGGGCTTTTCGTCTGTCCCCTTGCCGGAGACCAGCTGGGCTTCTCCCAGGAGCTTTCCGGAGGCCTCCTGCACCTCTTGGCCGGTGTATATCCAGTTCAGCGCCACCGCCGAACAGACCAGCACCGCCATCACCGCCACCACGGCGTTCCGTTTCCATCTCGCGCTCATAG
>CAMXKT010000142.1 GCA_947244595.1 uncultured Oscillibacter sp.
TGAGGCCCGTCATGACCACCAGCTTGTCCCTTGGGATGGTCACGTCGATGTTCTTTAAATTATTGGCGCGGGCGCCTTTGACGATGATTTTATCTTGCATAGGGGGCTCCTTGTGTTTCCCCGTCGGGGGAGGTTTTTACTCGCCCTGACGGGCGGGGAGGACTGGTGACCAGCGATGGCTGGTTCATTGCACCCCCCATTTTCTCTTTTCCTTCCAGAAGGAAAAATGGAGGGGCCCCCGCGCGGCCTGCCGCGTGGGGAGAGGAGGAAGGAATGGAGCGGGTGGAGTCCTCGCCGTCAGGCGGGGACGGAACAGAGCGGAATTTCTTCCGACGACGGGCCGTGCACGGTCCAAAAGAGAAAAGGAAGTATACGGCCCTTCGGGCCGGTTTGGGGCCTTATCGTTCCTCTGTCCGCCCCAGCAGATAGTCCGTGCTCACTCCAAAATAATCCGCCAGGGTGCATAATGTCAAGGTAGGAATGTTGATTTTCCCGGATTCCACTCTTTGATAATGTTGCGGAGTGATCTTCAGCAGCTCCGCCATCTCCGCTTGCAGCAAACGCCTCTCCTTGCGCAAGCCTTTTAGGCGCTGTCCCATGATCTTTAAGGTTTCCATTGAAAATCTCCTTGACAAACAATCTTAAATGTTTTATAATTGAAGCATAAAAAGTTGTTTTAAGGGGTGCCGCCATGAATCCTACTGTTGAAAGACTCTTCGATACCTACGGCGAATCCGTTCTGAAAGACCTGGACCGCTTCCCCCATGGGGAGCTGGTGGACCTTCTGAACTCCCTTCCCATCAAGGAAAGCCGCCGGATCGACCTCTGTGACCGGGCCAGCCGTTACTACTTTCAGTGGTCCGCCGACGCTTTCGCTGTCGGCCTCCACTTGGGGCTCTCCCTGCTAAACGACAATGTCCGCCGTCCCCGCCCCCAGAAGGGCTAACAGCGCCTGGGGCTCTACCTCCACCTGGGCGCCGATCTTCCCGGCGGAGACGTAGATGGTCTCAAAGTCCAGGGCCGTCTTATGGAAAATAGCTGGATACTGCTTCTTCATCCCCACCGGGCTGCATCCGCCCCGGATGTACCCCGTCACGGCGGTGATGTCCTTCACCGGAAGTAGGTCGATGGACTTCTCCCCCGCCGCCTTCGCCGCCTTTTTCAGGTCCAGGCTGTCGGGTGTTGGGATGTCGAACACGTGATAGGTCCCCGAGGCCCCTTTGGCCACCAGGGTCTTGAAAGCCCGCGCCGGGTCCTGGCCCAGGGCCTGGGCCACGTGGACGCCGTAATCCCGGGTGCCCTCGGGGCCCTCTTCCTCCTCGTAAAAGTGAGGGGTATAGGGGACCTTCTTCTGGTCCAGGATACGCATCACATTGGTCTTCTCGTCCTTTTTCTTTGCCATGGCTCACCTCAGAATATAGACGCCCGCCAGGACGCCGAGAATGCCCAGGACCGTCAAAGGGCCCATGGGCTCGCCGAATACCAGGACCCCGGTCAGAGAGGCCACCACCGGCTCCAGGCTGGCCAGGATGGAAGCCCGCCCCGGCTCCGTCCGGGCAAGGCCCCAGGTATATAAGATGTAGGGCGCGGCGGTGGAGAACACCGCCAGGGCCAGGGCCGTTCCCCACACGCCGGGGTTTCCGGCAAAGGCCGCCGCCAGCTCCCCCGGGCGGAGGAGGACCAGGGAGGCCGGGCCCGCGAAGAGGAAGGTCCAGACCGTCACCGTCAGGGGCGGGTAGTGGGCCAGGGCGTACCGGCCGAAGACGCTGTAGAGCGCGTAGAGGAATCCGGCCCCCAGGCCCAGGAGGACGCCGGGGACGGTGACGGACAGCCCACCGCTGAACACGCCGCAGACGCACGCGCAGCCGATCAGCGTCAGCAGCAGGGCCAGGAGCTTTTTCCTGGTCACCGGCTCCTTCCAGAGAAGGGCGGACAGGAGCACCACGAAAGACGGGGCCGTGTACAGCAGAATCGAGGCCACCGCCAGGGAGCAGAGCTTCTGGCAGGAGAAGTAACACACGGTGAACAGCACCACGCTGACCACGCCGGTGCCGAAGAAGTATTTTAAATGCCGCCGCTCCACCCGGAAGACGCTCCGGTCCTTGACAAGGAAGAACAGGACCAGCAGGGCGCAGCCCCCCAGGTTGCGGACCACCACGATGGAGAAGGGCGAGAGGCCCGCTGCCATCAGCTTCCGGTTCCATAGTCCAATGACGCCCCACAGGGCGGCCGCCGCCAGAATGGCCGCCGCCGGGGCTTTTTTCTGTGTCTCCATTTATTCTCCCAGAATCTCCCGCTGAACATACTTGGGCAGCTTCCTCAGGATGAGCTCGTGGGACTGGGCGCAGAGCTCCTTCAAAATTTCGTCCGGCAGGTCCCCGTCCAGGAGGCAGGCGATCCAGTTCCGCTTGTCGCAGTAGAAGCCCGGCAAAATTTCGGGGTGGGCCGCCCGCAGGATCTCCCCCCGGGCGGGCTCGCATTTCAGGTTCACCAGATCGTGGCCGTTATACGCCGCGTCTTTCATCCCCTGGGGGGAGCAGACGGCGGCGAAGAGCTTGCCCCGAATCATATAGCGAAACCAGACCCACTCGGGTTTATAGTCCTTCTCCGCCCCGGGGAGGGAGAGGAGGTATTCGTCCAGCCAGTCGTATTTCATTTGTCCTCACCTCTCAGCTCGATGATGCGGTCTCGCAGCACCGCGGCGTATTCGAACTCCAGCATCTTGCTGGCTTCCTTCATTTCCTTTTCCAGGCGCTTGATCTCCGCCTCCCGCTCCTGCTTGTTGAGCTTCTTGTGATGCCGGGCCCGGGTGGTCTCGTCCTCCGCCGTAGTGGAGATCTCCAGCACCTCCCGGACACCCTTGATGATGGTCTTTGGGATGATGCCGTGCTCCTGGTTGAAGCGGTCCTGAATCCCCCGGCGGCGCTCCGTCTCGTCCATGGCAGCCCTCATGGAGGGCGTGATCGTGTCGGCGTAGAGGATGACCAGGCCCTCCGCGTTCCGGGCGGCCCGGCCGATGGTCTGGATGAGAGAGGTCTCGGACCGGAGGAAGCCCTCCTTGTCCGCGTCCAGCACGGCGACGAGGCTGACCTCGGGGAGGTCCAGGCCCTCCCGCAGGAGATTGATGCCGATGAGCACGTCGAACTTGCCCATCCGCAGGTCCCGGATGATCTCCATCCGCTCGATGGTCTCCACGTCGGAGTGCATA
>CAMXKT010000143.1 GCA_947244595.1 uncultured Oscillibacter sp.
TGAACGCTGGGCCCGCCGCTTCCTGGCGGCCCTGCTGGCGGCGCTGGCCCTGTGCAGCGGGATTGTGTACGCCGTGGACCCCTGCCTCTACTACCGGATGCCGGAGAACCGCCTCCCCGCTTTCTTCAACGAGCGCTATCAGGCGGCGGGCATGGCCCGGAACGTGAAGGCGAGCACCGTCCTCCTGGGCACCTCCATGGCCGCCAACTACCGGGCAAGCTGGATCGAGGAGTTCTACGGAGGCACGGGCCTGCGGATCACCATTCCCGACGGGTACTTCTCCGAGTTCGACCAGGTGGTGGACCTGCTCTTCCGAAAGGACCCGCCGGAACGGGTGCTGTTCGCCCTGGACCTGAACACCCTTATCCGGGACGACGGCGGCGTGACGGACGCCATGCCGGATTACCTCTACAACCGCAATCCCCTGGACGACGTAAAGTACCTCCTGAACAAGGACTCCCTCTACTACAGCCTCTACGCCCTGATGGAGGCCCGCCAGGGGGGCGGGCAGACTCTGGACGAGGGCTTCACCTGGGACAAGACCTCCCTCTGGGGGCGGTACGAGACCCTGCGGACCTACGACCGGCCCCCGGTCTCGGAGGAACAGACCCCGGAGAACGCCTACCTGCAATTTACGCAGGAGAACCTGGCCGTCATGGAGGACTGGTTCCAGGACCACCCGGACACGAAGTTTGAGATCTTCCTCTCCCCCTACAGCATCCTCTCCTGGGACCGCGCGGTCCGGCGGGGAGACCTGAACGCGCGGCTTACGGCGCTGCGGGTTGCCTGCCACACCCTGAACCGCTGGCCCAACGTCCGGGTCCACGCGCCCCTGCTGGCCCGCGACATGGTGACGGAGCTGAACAACTACTGCGACTATGTCCACCACTCCGGCGAGGCCGGGAAGTGGGTCCTGGGCAACGTCTGCGCCGAGAAATTTCTGCTACGGGAAGCCGACGTGGAAAAGGCCCTGGCAGACTGGCGGGACTTTGTGGTACACTACGACTACGACGCCCTGTGGGATGACGAATTCTGGGACCAGTGGTATGAGGACCACGACCGGCCCCCGGCGTGGTACGAGGGCGGAGGGTCCGTCGTTGGGGAAGGAGGCTCCCCTTGAAGCATGTGAAAAAAATCCTGCCCTTTGTCCTCGTCTTCCTCATCGGCGCGGCCGCCGGGATGCTATTTGTCACACCGGGCTTTCAGAAGCGGACGGACGTCTACCTGCAGGACTACTCCGTCTCCCAGGACGGGTCCGTCATCACCATGCGGATGTTCACCACCGGTTCCATGGGGTATATCCGGACCATGGAGACCGAACAGGTTCACAATGAGCTTCACTGTTCCTTTTACAGCTGCTTCGGCGGGCTGAACAGCAGCCTTGGCGCGAAGAACCGGTTTGAAATCAACCTGGAGGATTTCGCCAACTCCGCTGAATCCATATACCTCGACCGGGCGGGTCTCGACCAGCTCGTCCTGGAGCGGGACGCCGGGACCGGCGAATGGAGGCCCGTGTCCCTGCTCCCCCAATGAGAATACCATTTCCTCAAGGAGGCTTTTCCATATGATCAACCAAGATCACATCCGAAATTTCAGCATTATTGCCCACATCGACCTCGTCGGAAGAAACTCCGCCCACTCCGTCCCCGCCTGACGGCGAGGACTCCGCTTTGCTTCGTTCCTTCCTCCTCTCCCCACGCGGCAGGCCGCGCGGGGACCCCAATTTCTTATTTAAATACGCGCCTCCGGCGCGCCCCATCTTCGATGGGGCCCCGGTGGACTTGCCTAAGGAGGTTTTCCCAAATATGATACAGCAGAACCACATCCGAAATTTCAGCATTATTGCCCACATTGACCACGGCAAGTCCACCCTGGCGGACCGGCTGCTGGAGAAGTGCAACGCCGTCTCCCAGCGGGAGATGGAGAGCCAGCTTCTGGACAACATGGACCTGGAGAAGGAGCGGGGCATTACCATCAAGGCCCGGGCCGTGCGGCTCCTCTACCACGCCCAGGACGGGGAGGACTACGCCCTGAACCTCATCGACACCCCGGGCCACGTGGACTTCAACTATGAGGTCTCCCGCTCCCTGGCCGCCTGCGAGGGGGCGGTGCTGGTGGTGGACTCCACCCAGGGCGTGGAGGCCCAGACCCTGGCCAACACCTACCTGGCCATGGAACACGACCTGGAGATTCTCCCGGTCTTCAACAAGATCGACCTCCCCGCCGCCGACCCCGCCAAGGCCAAGCAGGAGGTGGAGGACATCATCGGCCTCCCGGCCCTGGACGCCCCGGAGATCTCCGCCAAAATGGGGATCAACATCGACGCCGTGCTGGAAGACATTGTGAAGAACGTCCCGCCTCCCGCCGGGGACGAAAAGGCCCCCTTGAAGGCCCTGATCTTCGACAGCCAGTATGACAGCTACCGGGGGGTTATCGTCTACATGCGCCTCATGGAGGGGTCCCTCCGGGCGGGCCAGACGGTGAAGATGATGGCCTCCGGCGCTTCCTATCAGGTGGTGGAGTGCGGCCACCTGCTGCCTCTTGGCATGGAGCCCTGCGACTGCCTCCGGGCGGGGGAGGTGGGCTACTTCACCGCCTCCATCAAGAACGTCCAGGACACCCGGGTGGGCGACACCGTGACGGACGGGGCGAACCCCGCCGCCGAGGCCCTGCCAGGATACCGGCCCGTCCAGCCCATGGTCTACTGCGGCATCTACACCGAGGACGGCTCCAAGTACCCGGACCTGCGGGACGCCCTGGAAAAGCTCCGGCTCAACGACGCGTCCCTGGCCTTCGAGCCCGAGTCGTCGGTCGCCCTGGGCTTCGGCTTCCGCTGCGGCTTCCTGGGCATGCTCCACATGGAGGTCATCCAGGAGCGGCTGGAGCGGGAATTCGACCTGGACCTGGTGACCACATTACCTTCTGTTATATACGATGTCTATAAAACGGATGGTAGCCTCGTCCGGGTGGACAACCCCCACAACTATCCGGACCCGGCCTCCATTGAGCGGGCGGAGGAACCCTATGTCAAGGTCTCCATCATCTCCCCCAACGACTATGTAGGGAACATCATGCCCATGTGCCAGGAGCGCCGGGGGGAGTTCAAGGACATGCAGTACCTGGACACCCACCTGGTGGAGCTCCACTACCAGATGCCCCTGAACGAGATCATCTACGACTT
>CAMXKT010000144.1 GCA_947244595.1 uncultured Oscillibacter sp.
CTCCATCCGGGCGGAGACGGTCTCCAGCATCCGGCGGGCCACCTCGTGGATGTCCGCCTCCGTCAGGGCCCGGAAGACGATGATGTCGTCGATGCGGTTCAAAAACTCCGGCCGGAAGGTCTGGCGGAGCTCCGCCATGACGGTCTCCCTGGCCTGCTGGAATTTCTTCTCCGCGTCGTCGGCGGGGCTCTCGTCGGAGTTAAAGCCCAGGCGGGTCCCGGCGGTGGTCAGGCTCTTGGCTCCGATGTTGCTGGTCATGACGATGACGGCGTTTTTAAAGTCCACCGTCCGGCCCTGGGAGTCGGTGATGCGGCCGTCGTCCAGAATCTGGAGGAGGATGTTCCACACGTCTTCGTGGGCCTTCTCGATCTCATCGAAGAGGATGACGGAGTAGGGTTTCCGGCGGACCTTCTCGGTGAGCTGGCCGCCCTCCTCGTGGCCGACGTAGCCCGGGGGGGAACCGATGAGGCGGGACACCGTGTGCCGCTCCATATACTCGGACATGTCGATCCGGATGATGGCGCTCTCGTCGCCGAACATGGCCTCCGCCAGGGACTTGCAGAGCTCCGTCTTGCCCACGCCCGTGGGGCCCAGGAAGAGGAAGGAGCCCGTGGGCCGCTTGGGGTCCTTGAGGCCCACCCGGCCCCGGCGGATGGCCCGGGCTACGGCCTGGACGGCCTCGTCCTGGCCCACCACCCGCTGGTGGAGAATTTCCTCCATGCGGAGCAGGCGGCTGCCCTCGTCCTCCGTCAGGCGGGTGACGGGGATGCCCGTCCAGCCCGACACCACGGCGGCGATGTCCTCCGCCGTCACGGGGCGGTGCTGCCGGGGGCTGTTCCGGCGTTTCTCCCGCTCCTGCTCCACCTGATCCTGATAGTTGCTCTCAATGTCCCGGAGCTGAGCGGCGGTCTCATAGTCCTGGCGCGCTATGGCGGCTTCCTTGTCCTTGGCCAGGGCGGCAATCTTCTCTTCCAGGCTCTTGAGCTCCGGGGAGATCTCCTCCTGCTCCATGCGGACCCGGGAGGCGGCCTCATCCATCAGGTCGATGGCCTTGTCGGGGAGAAAGCGGTCCGAGATATACCGGGCGGAGAGAGAGACGGCGGCCTCCAGGGCCTCGTCGGTGAGCTGAAGCTTGTGGTGAGCCTCGTACTTCTCCCGAAGGCCCTTTAAGATCTCCAGGCTGGCTTCCTGAGAGGGCTCGCCCACCTGGACGGGCTGGAAACGGCGCTCCAGGGCGGCGTCCTTCTCAATATACTTCCGGTACTCGTTGAGGGTGGTAGCCCCGATGACCCGGATCTCGCCCCGGCCCAGGGCGGGCTTGATGATGTTGGCCGCGTCCACGGCTCCCTCGGCGCTGCCCGCCCCCACGATGGTGTGAAGCTCGTCGATGAAGAGGATTACGTCCCCGGATTTCTTCACCTCGTCCAGGGCCTTTTTGATGCGCTCCTCAAATTCGCCCCGGTACTTGGTGCCGGCCACCATGCCGGAGAGGTCCAGGGACAGGATGCGCTTGTCCAAGAGGTCGTCGGGCACGTCCCCCATGACGATCTTCCGGGCCAGGCCCTCGGCGATGGCGGTCTTGCCCACGCCGGGCTCGCCGATGAGGCAGGGGTTGTTCTTGGTCCGGCGGGAGAGAATCTGAATGACCCGCTGGATCTCGCTGTCCCGGCCCACCACCGGGTCCAGCCTGCCGTTCCGGGCGTCGGCGGTCAGGTCCCGGGTGAATTCCCGGAGGGTTTTGCCATTGACCCCGCCGCCGGAGGAGGGGCCTTTGTCGTCCCGGGGGGCGGCGGGCTGGCGGCTCTGGGGCCGCTGGTTCAGCTTCTGCATCAGGGCGGCGTAGAGGGGCCGGGCTTCCACCCCCGCCGTGCGGAGGATGCGGACGGCCATGTTGTTCCCCTCCCGCAGGAGGCCCGCCAGCAGGTGTTCGGTGCCCACGCAGGGGCTGCCGCCCCGGACGGCGTCCTCCACAGCGATCTCCACCACCCGGCGGGCACGGGGGGTCAGACCCTGGGCGGGGTTCCCGCCGGGGAGACCCGCCCCCACGCTGCGCTTGATGATCTGGACGATCATGTCGTCGGTAAGCCCGGCCTCCAGAAGCACGTCGTGGGCGGCGCCCTGGTCCTCCCGGATGAGACCCAGCAGCAGGTGCTCGGTGCCCACGTACCCGTGGCCCAGCTCGCCCGCGGCCTCCTGGCTGAGGCGGAGGGATTCCTCCGCGCCGGGGCTGAATTTTTTCTCATTCATATGCGGTACACTTCCTTTCGTGAAGCTTTGGTTTCAGTTCTGTTCCATGCTGTGGATCTGGTCCCGGAGCTCCGCCGCCCGCTCGAACTTCTCCTCGCTGACGGCCTTTTGCATCTCCATCCGCAGGGCGTTGAGCTGCCGCTCTCTGGAGATCTTGTTCTGCTCCTCCTGCTCCAGCAGGGATTCCTGGGGCTTGGGGGCTTCCTGCTTGGCCTCCGCCGGGGCGCCCAGGGCGGGCATGTCGGCGAAGAAGTCGTCGAAGGGGTCCTCCAGCATCCGGCTCATCCGCCCCAAGAGGGAGGGGACGGGGGTGAAGAAGTCCTCGAACAGCCCGCCGCCGAAGAGGTTTTGGGTCATCCGCCGGCTGTAGGACGCCAGGCGCTGGGTGTAGCCCAGCTTCTCGGCGCACTCGGCGCACAGGTGCTTCTCGGTGACCTGCCCATTGACGTTGCTCTGGTAAACAAAGGTGACTTCATTCTTGCCACAATGTTCGCATTTCATAATCAGTACCTCCTGTATATGGAAAATGTTTTTTGGTTGACGGGTTCAAAATGGGTTCGCTTCAGTTTATGCGGCCGCTAGGCCTAGACCTGGAGGATCAGGACGTTTTTCAAGACGTCCGCCCGCACCTGGTCCCGGAGCTCCCGGGGCACGGCCCCCAGGGCCTTGTCGCCCACGGCGGCCAGCAGGGTCCGGGCCAGGTTTTCCGTCAGGGCCCCGGACTCCGCCAGGTTGCCCAGGATGGCCCGTGCCGAGGGCAGGTCCACCTGATCCCCCAGGGAGTTGATGACGTGCATCAAAAGCGTCTCCCGGTCCACCCGGACCCGGGTGATGCGGATATAGCCGTTGCCGCCCCGGCGGCTCTCCACGATATAGCCCCGCTCGGGGGAGAAGCGGG
>CAMXKT010000145.1 GCA_947244595.1 uncultured Oscillibacter sp.
ATCCGTGACGCCGTGGGCGGTGAGTGATATGCTGTCGCTGGTCCCCGTCTCCCTGCGGGAGGCGAACGAGTTCGTGTGCCAGCACCACCGCCACCATAAGCCCACGGTGGGACACAAGTTCTCTATCGGTGTCCGGGAGGACGGGCGGCTCGCCGGTGTTGCCATCTGCGGCCGCCCGGTGAGCCGCTTCCTGGATGACGGCTATACACTGGAGGTCAACCGCCTTTGCACCGATGGGGCGCGGAACGCTTGCAGTATGCTCTATGGGGCGGCGGTCCGGGCGGCGAGGGCGATGGGCTACAAGAAAGTCATCACCTATATCCTGGACAGCGAGTGCGGCGTATCTCTGAAAGCCTCCGGCTTCGTATGCGAGGGGCCAGCCGGGGGCGTGGAGTGGACGGGCAGCCGCAAGCCGAAGGACAGCGGGCAGTATCCCCACCAGATGAAAACGCGGTGGGTAAAAATTCTGAAACAGGAGGACTGATAAAATGGCTGATACGGGACTGAGCAGCAAGCTGTATGAGAAGATGTCGGCGGAACAGGACAAGTTCCGGGCATGGCTGATGGACCAGCCGCCCGCAGACATCCTGCTCCACGCCGTGGAGTATGCGGTGCGGGAGGACATCCTGATGGAGATCGGGGCGCTGGAACTGCCTGACGATCAGGCGAGGGCGCTGCTGGCCTCCCCGGACACGATGGCGGACATCTACAAGACCTTCTCCAAGATGGTCGATACCGGGCATATGGATGTAGTCCGGGAGAGCATCGAGGACCGGGCGGCCACTTTAAGTATGGAACAGGCTGTGCAGGAGGCTGTCCAGATGGAAATGGAGTCGCAGGGAAAACTGGAGGCCGTGTACCTTGTGGACCGTTCCTCCCTGCTCCACCTGAAAGAGGTCCAGGGCGGGGACTTTGAGTACACTGTGTTTGACAAGCAGACCAAGCAAAAGACCGCCGAGGGCAAGATCAGCCTGGACGATGTGCTGGACGGTATCGACCCCACCCACGACCATCTTGCGGCGGCGCGGGCAGCCGCTATTGGAGAGGCGGGGCTGCAAAGCGGGCCGCTGGGTGGCAGCGATGTGGCACAGGTGGGCCTGACCTCCCTGAAAGACTTCCGCGATTCGGACATCCGCCGCCGCTCCATCTGGGAGCCGGAGACACTGCCGAAGGATGACATCCGCTTCATCAACAGCGGCTATGAGGAGCAGTTCCGCATCCCGGACGGCGGTACGATCCAGGTGGAGTACCCGGACAGGACCTTCTCCGCCAAGTGCGAGTATATCGACGACTACCACACCTATGTCGGGAGCGAGGTCTACCATATCTGCCAGTTCGCCGAGGTGCTGGAGCGTGGCGGGGGCGTCTGCCGCCCGGAGCCAGAGCTGGATGCGGAGCAGGCGGCGTGGAAGATCGGCTGGAACGCCTATCTCGCCGTGGAGTGTGGGGCGGGCCATTGGGACTACCATCTGTACGATGAGAAATTCAACGAGACCAAGAGCGGCGAACTGGAGGTCGTGGGCTGCTCCATCAACGAGGTGCGGGATATGGTCCTCTTTGAGAACAAACTGGAGCGCCGCTCCATGACCCCCACCGACCACGGGATGCTGATGGAAAAGGCGGCCATGCGGGCGCAGGAGGCGCAGGACGAGAAGCGGGAGTCCGTCCTGGGCCAGCTTTCCGCCCTGAAGTCCAGCGCAAAGGAACACCCCGCCCCCGCCCCGGCGAAGAAGCGGGACGAGGCCAGCCTGTGAGCGGCCAGAAGCTGACCCTTGCGGAACAGGAGACCATCATCCTGTGGGACAATGAGCTGGACACGGCGGAGGTCTACACCCATGACGCAAGGCTCATCAATAAGCTCCGGGAGCTTTCCCGGCGGTTCCCGGAGGACTATGTCCTGGAGCGTTCCGGGCCGGGGCGGTCCGTGACCTACCGCATCCCCAAGCGGTGCGTGGGCGTCCGCCCGCCGTACAGCGAGGAACGCCGGCAGCGGCAGAGGCAGGACGCAAAGGAGAACGGCCTGCCATTTTTGAGGAAGGAGGAGCAGAATGTCTGACATCAGGAAATGGGATGAGGTGAACGGCGTGGACGAGGACCCCGGCCACCTGGCGGCGTTTCTGGAGAGCGCCACCGACTCCTACGCCATTTTGCAGTTGCGCCACACGGACGACACCCTCTATGAGCGGTTCGAGTCCTATTCCAGCCTCCAGCGGCAGGGGAAGGAGCCGGACATCGACCACTACGAAGTGGTCTACCATGGGGACCTGCCGAAGGCGCCCGACACGCCGGAGGCGGTGATGGCGCAGTTGGAGGCCCTCTATGTCCAGTTCAACACCGCCCGCCCGGAGGATTTCCGGGGACACAGCCTGTCGGTCAGCGACATCGTGGCCTTGAAGGTGGGCGGCGTGGTATCCTGCCACTATGTGGATTCCATCGGCTTCAAGGAGCTGGAGGGCTTCGCCCTGCGGGAGAACTACCTGAAGAACGCGGAGATGGCGGTGGAGGACGACTACAACTCCATTGATGGGATCATCAACAACGGGAGAAAGGATGAGCCTGAAACGGAGCGGCACTCTGTCCTGGACGCGCTGAAAGCCCTTTCCGGCGCGGAGCAGCCGGAGCGCAGGCCGCCCCAGAAGCAGGCCGGACGGGACGAGAGATGAAGGACTTTACACGGGACGAGCGGATCATGATGATGCTCTACAACCCCGGCACACGGGCGGGGCTGGTGGCGGAGCTGGAGGCCATGCGCCTCCAGCTCACCCCTTCGGAGCGGCGGCTGGAGCGCCTCTCCAGGAGCGTCCTCGACAAGCTGGGCGGCATGACGGACGGGGAGTTTGACAGCCTGGACCTGTACCCGGACATCTGACCCACGCACTCAAATCTGAAAGAAACGGAGGCAACCTATGGCATTGAACGAGCCTTTACGGGCGGACGGGGCGGCGGTGATACCGTTCCCCTCGAAAGCCGCCTATTACACCCAGATGGCGGAAGAAGCTGCCAGACAAGTGACCGGGAGCCGGGAGCAGTGGACAGCCTTCCTTACCACTGCGGCCCGGCTCTACAAATACCCCTACAACGAGCAGCTCATGATCTACAAGCAGCGCCCGGACGCCACGG
>CAMXKT010000146.1 GCA_947244595.1 uncultured Oscillibacter sp.
GATTGTAAAGAAGTGTAACCATTTTGAGATTGCGCCAAACCCGGCGGGGCCTTATACTGGCGATACTATTGTAATATGTAAGGGGCGAGGGGCATGAGGAAACTGCTGGGGGTTTTGGCGCTGGTGCTTCTGCTGGCGGGCTGCGGGCAAACGGGGACAACGGCCGAACCGCTGCCGGTGGAGACAGAGGAACCGGACGAATACGAAGCGCTGATCGCCGCCACGCCGGTAGCCCAGGTGGAGGGGGAGGCCGTCTCCCCGGACGGGCGGTTTGAAATGAGAGCTGTGGGGGCCAGCGGCCAGTATATCAGCGGCGTCCAACCCCCGGAGTTTTTGCAGATCGTGGACCGGGAGACGGGAGAGGTGCTGTGGCAGGACCAGGGTTGGCCCTGGCAGTCCGTTCTCTGGTCCCCGGAGGGAGGCTTTGCCGCTCTGGCTTACAGCGCCCGGACCTGGTGTGCCGTTACCATCCTTGAGACGGAGGGTTGGACTATGTGGGACTTCGCCCTGCCGGACGGAAGCGCTATCCCGGAATATACGTTCCTGCCGGAGGATTGGGGCGTGTGGCAGTCGGAGGGCAGCTTGGATTTGACTATCGGCCGAGGCGGGGACGCCGGAGAGCAGAGGTTTTATACCTGCGCCGTGGAGGCGCGGGACGGAAAGCTCAAGGGAATCGTCTGGGAGGAGCGCCATGAATCCCTGCCGGGCAGCTATGACTTCGACCATGACGGGAAACCGGAGCTCGTGGAGCTAGTGACGGTGGGCGAAGATAAGGAACCGAATCTGGAGGGCTGGTATGAGCTCCGGGTCCGAACGACAGATAACCGCCTCTACTGGAGCCGGTCGTTCATTACGGCCCACGTGGGCTGGGGGAGTTACTTTGCCTGTAAGGTGGACGGGGAAGACTATCTGCTCCGGTATCTCCCCACCATGTACCAGGGGTACGCCTCCTATACCTATGAGCTTTTCTACCTGGACGAGACCGGGGAAGAGCAGGTGGTCCGGGAGGGAAGCGTGGACTTTGACATGAACTTCAACGAAATGCACCAGCGCTTTGAACCGGAGGAAATCGCGGCCTTTCTGGAGGAGGTCCACGGCCTTCTGGAGGATAGTGAGCTGCTGCTGACCACGGAGAGCGGAAATTTCCGCTCCGGCGGTCCCGGCGCGGACTTCAAGGATGACTTGGCGTACTGGACGGACGACCCGCTGTACGACGAGAGCAAATCCCTGGAGGAGAATATCCGGGATATCGGGGCGTATTGGGAGGAAATGAGAACCGCGTGATAAGAAAACAGCCGCCCCATAAGGGCGGCTGCTTCGCTTATGTGACCGGAAGCCCGTACTTCGCCAGCGCGGTTTTGATTCGCTCCAGATTCTCGGCAGACGGCGGGCACATGGGAGACCGGAGTTCCCCTACCCGCCAGCCCAAGAGGCCCAGGGCTGTCTTTACCGGAATGGGGTTCACCTCGCAGAACATAGCGTCGCAGAAGTCCTTTAATTCCACTTGCAGCTTCCCGGCGGCGGCAAAGTCGTTTTTCAGACACAACTGCGTCAGCCTGTGCATCTCCGCCGGGAGGACGTTGGCCGCCACGGAGATGACCCCCTTCCCCCCTAGGGCGCAGATGGGGACGGTCTCGTCGTCGTTGCCGGACCAGATGGCGAAGTCCTCCGGGCAGAGGGCCCGGGTCCGCTGGATGTTCCCCAGATTTCCCGACGCCTCTTTGACCCCCACGATGTTGGGATGTCCCGCTAAGGCGGCATAAGTCTCCGGCGCGATGGAAACCCCGGTGCGGGAGGGGACATTGTACAGGATGATGGGCAGAGATACTGCGTCCGCGATGGTCCGGTAGTGCCGGAGCAGCCCGGCTTGGCTGGCCTTGTTGTAATAGGGCGTCACCACCAGCAGGGCGTCGGCTCCTTGGCGCTCCGCCTCTCGAGAAAGGGTGACGGCGTTCTCCGTGGAATTGGAACCGGACCCGGCGATCACAGGGACCCTCTCCCCTACGTGCCGGACGCAAAAGGCGATGGTCTCCGCCCGCTCCTCATAGGTCATGGTGCTGGCCTCTCCGGTGGTGCCGCAGACCACGACGGCGTCCGTCCCGTTCTCCAGATGGAAGTCCAGCAGGTCCCCCAGGGTCTCGAAGTCCACGCCGCCGTCCCGAAACGGCATAACAATAGCTACCGCAGAGCCTGTAAAGATAGGTTGCTTCACAGATAAAACTCCTTTCCTCGCATAGAAAAAGGCTCGCCGCGCCTCTGCGGCAAGCCTTTTCTTTGGTGAAAGCGGACTTATTTTGCCTCAATATAACCTTTCGCGCACAGCAGCTCCGCCAGGAGCACCGCGCCGCCCGCGGCGCCCCGAAGGGTGTTATGGCTGAGGCCCACAAACTTGTAATCGTACTGCGTATCCTCCCGCAGGCGGCCTAGGGATACCGCCATGCCGTTCTCCAGATTCCGGTCCAACCGGGTCTGAGGCCGGTCCGGCTCCTCAAAGTAGTGGAGGAACTGCTTGGGGGCGGAGGGGAGATTCAGCTCCTGGGCAGGGCCCCGGAAGGCGGCCCAGTCGGCCTTGATCTGGTCGATGGTGGGCTTTTTACCCTCCTGGAATTTGACAAACACCGCCGCCATGTGGCCGTCCTGGCAGGCCACCCGGAAGCACTGGGCGGTAATGGCGGGCCCGGCGGCTGTGACGATCTTCCCGTTCTCCACTTTACCCCAGAGCTTCAAGGGCTCCTGCTCGCTCTTTTCCTCCTCGCCGCCGATGTAGGGAATGCAGTTGTCCACCATCTCCGGCCAGCGCTCAAAGGTCTTCCCCGCTCCAGAGATGGCCTGGTAAGTACACACCAGGGCCCGGTCGATCCCGTACTTCAGCAGAGGGTGCAAAGCCGGGACATAGCTCTGGAGGGAACAGTTGGATTTCACGGCGATGAAGCCCCGTTTGGTACCCAGCCGCTTGCGCTGGGCCTCGATGACCTCAATGTGCTCCGCGTTCAGCTCCGGCACCACCATGGGCACGTCGTCCGTCCAGCGGTGGGCGGAGTTGTTGGAGACGATGGGGCACTCCAGCTTGGCGT
>CAMXKT010000147.1 GCA_947244595.1 uncultured Oscillibacter sp.
GCCCCTCCAACGGGGAGGCCCGGCGGCTCATTCAGCAGGGCGGCATGATGGTGAACGACCGGAAGGTGACGGATATCGCCGAGGCCTTCGACCAGGCGGACTTCCAGGGCGAGGGCATCATCATTAAAAAGGGCAAGAAGGTATTCCATAGAGCTTATATTCAGTGAACAGAGAGGGAGGGCGAAAGCCCTCCTTTTTTGCGCCCAAAATTTTTTGGACAAACCCGGCATAGACGGGGACGGGCCCTCATAGAGTGGAGTAACCAAAGAAAGGGGGAATCTCCCTTGCCCAAAAATGAACTGGTTTCCCGCTATGAACAGGCCGCCGCCATCCTGCCCAACCGCCTCCGCAAGGCGGCGCTGGCCCTCTCCGACCAGGAGAAGGCCCAGGCGGAGGAGTTCCGCCTCCGGGCGGGTCGGCCCCTGAGCGTACTGCTGCCCGCGGGGGAGCTGCCGCTGGAGGTGGAAGTGGAGCCGGAGGAGCTGGAGACCCTGTGCGACCTCGCCACGGAGTTCTCCCGCTACGCCGCGTCGGAGACCATCCGGGAGGGCTTTCTCCCCGTCCGGGGGGGCTTCCGGGTGGGGCTCTGCGGCACGGCGGTGATGAAGGACGGGGCCAACACAAACCTGAAAAACCTCTCTTCGGCGGTGATCCGCATTGCCAGAGAGCGGAAGGGCGTGGCCGAAGGGATCGCGCCGAGGCTGTTCCAAAACGGCGGCTTTGTGAATACGCTGATTCTCTCCCCGCCGGGAGGCGGAAAGACCACCCTGCTCCGGGACCTGGTCCGCTGCCTCTCGGAGGGCGGGCCGGACTATCCGGCGCAGAGGATTTCCCTCATCGACGAGCGGGGGGAGGTTGCGGTGGTCCACCGGGGCGCGCCTCAGATGGACGTGGGCCCCCGGACCGACGTGCTGGACGCCTGTCCGAAGGCCTTGGGTATCCCTATCGTCCTCCGGGCTATGAATCCCCAGATCATTGCTGTGGACGAGATTACCGTCCGGGAGGACCTGAGCGCCATGAGTCTGGCGGCGGGCTGCGGCGTGGGACTGCTGGCCACCATCCACGCCGCCGACGTGCCGGAGCTGCTGCGAAAACCTCTCTATCGCCTGCTTCTGGAAAATCAAGTGTTTCATCGGGCAGTCCGCATTCTGAGGAACGAAAAGGGACGGGCCTACGCCCTGGAGGAACTGCCGTGCTGAAGCTGATGGGAAGCCTCTGTGTCGCCTCCGGAGGCGCGCTGGCCTGGTATATCCAGCGGGCGGAGCGCCGCCGGGAACGGGACACGCTGTCGGATCTCCAGCAGGCCTTCCGCCGGATGGAGGAAGAGGTCCGCATGGCCCGGACGCCTCTGCCGGTGCTGCTGAAAGCCCTGGCCAGGGACTGCGGCAGGCCCGCCGCCGACTTTTTTAAAGCCGTTTCCAAGGCCGCCGCGGTCGGGGAGGAGCTTCCCCAAATCTGGCGGGAGCGGACGGAGGCCCTGCCCCTCCGGGAGAGGGACAAGTCCGCCGTCTCCGCTCTGGCGGGAGACCTGCAGGGCGACGAGGAGAAGGTCTGTAAAGCGATATCCCATATCACCTATACTCTGGCAAACAGCGCCGGGGAGGCGGAGCGGAAACGCCCGGAGGAGGAGAAACGAGCCGCGGCGCTGTGGTTTTCCGCCGCGGCGCTGCTGGTGATTTTACTGATATAGGGGAACGAACGCATGGATGTGGATTTGATTTTCAAGATTGCCGCCATCGGCATCCTGGTGGCGGTACTGAACCAGCTCCTGGTCCGCTCCGGCCGGGAGGAGCAGGCCATGATGACGACTCTGGCGGGGCTGGTGGTGGTCTTGATGATGATGGTCCAGGAGATCAGCGACCTCTTTGACCTCATCAAGACCCTCTTCAACTTTTAGTCGTGGAGCTGTCGATCCAGGCGGCGGCGCTGTGCGTCGTAGCGGCGCTGCTGGCGCTGGTGGTGCGGCGGGGGAGCCCGGAGGCGGCGCTCCTCCTGACCCTGGGAGCCACGGCGGCGGTGCTCCTCTCCCTGGCGGGGAGCTTGGAACTGCTGATGGACTTCCTGGGGGAACTGGTGGAGGAGAGCGGACTGTCCCGGGAGCTGTTCATTCCCCTGTACAAAACCGTGGGCATCGCCCTGGTGGTGAAGATCGGAGGGAGCCTCTGCCGGGACGCAGGGGAGTCGGCCTTGGCCTCGGTGGTGGAGACGGCGGGAGCGGTCTGCGCCCTGATTGCCGCCCTGCCCCTGCTGCGGGCGGTGCTGTCCCTGTTGATGGAGCTGATGCGATGAAAAAATGGATTTGCCTGTTGTTCCTCTTCCTGGCCCTGACGGTGGAGGCCCGGGCGGCGGAGCTGCCGAAAGATTTGACGGACGCCCTGCCGGAAGCGGCGGAGGACGTCTTGGATATCGGCGACCTCTCCGGCCCCGGGGGCTTTTCTCAAGGGCTGGCGGGGATCGCGGAAAGGTTTTCCGGAGAAGTCAAGGCCGTCATCCGCCAGCGCCTCCGGGGAGCGGCGTCCATTCTGCTGGTGGCCGTGGCCTGCGGCGCGGTGGACGGCTTCGCCCAGGGGACGGGAAAAGGCACGGCCTTTCTCCCCATGGCAGGGGCTTTGGCGGTGACCTTGCTGACGGCGGGGAGCCTGGAGGACCTCATCGGCCTGGGGGCGGAGACCATCGGGGAGCTGAATGTTTTCTCCAAAGCGCTGCTTCCCACTCTGGCGGCGGCCACGGCGGCCTCCGGCTCGGTGACCACGGCTACCTTTCAGCAGGTGACCACCGTGTTTTTGGCGGACCTGCTGATGGAGCTCATCGACGGACTGCTGATCCCGCTGGTTTATCTGTACATAGGAGCCCTGACGGCAGGGGCCTGCCTGCCGGAAAACCGGCTGGCGGCCATCGCCGAGGCGCTGAAAAAGATCGTCACCTGGGTGCTGACCACAGCTCTGCTGTTGTTCACGGTTTATCTCTCCACTGTCCGGATCATCGCCGGGGCGGCGGACGGAGCCTCGGTGAAGGTGGCCAAGGCCGCCATCTCCGGCG
>CAMXKT010000148.1 GCA_947244595.1 uncultured Oscillibacter sp.
ATCCCGAGACGAAGAGGGTCACCCGGACCCCCTCGCCGTTGGCGATGTCGCAGTCCTTGATTTCTCCGTAGTACATGGCGGCTTACAGGTGGAGCACCCGGTCCCGGATCTCCTGAGTCCGGCCCTGGTTCCAGTACTGGGTCCCGATATAGCCGCAGGTCCGCCGGGCCACGTTCATCTTGTCCTGGTCCGTGTTGCCGCACTTGGGGCATTTCCACACCAGCTTGCCGTTTTCCTCCACGATCTGGATCTCCCCGTCCCAGCCGCAGACCTGGCAGTAGTCGCTTTTGGTGTTCAGCTCGGCGTAGATGATGTTATCGTAGATGAATTTCATCACCTGGAGCACCGCCTCCAGGTTGTTCTGCATGTCCGGCACCTCCACGTAGCTGATGGCGCCGCCGGGGGAGAGGTGCTGGAACTGGGCCTCAAATTTCAGCTTGTCGAAAGCGTTGATGGTTTCCGTCACATGGACATGGTAGGAATTTGTGATATATCCCTTGTCGTTGATCCCCTCTATGATGCCGAAGCGGCGCTGGAGGCACTTGGCGAATTTATAGGTGGTGGACTCCAGGGGGGTCCCGTAGAGGCTGAAATCGATGTTGTGCTCCGCCTTCCACTTCCGGCAGGCGGCGTTCATGGTCTCCATGATCTGGAGGGCGAAGGGGGTGGCGGCGGGGTCCGTGTGGCTCTTTCCGGTCATGTACTTTACGCACTCGTAAAGCCCGGCGTAGCCCAGGGAGATGGTGGAGTAGCCGCCGTAGAGCAGCTTATCGATGGGCTCGCCCTTCTTGAGCCGGGCGCAGGCGCCGTACTGCCACAGGATGGGGGCCACGTCGGAGGGGGTGCCCTTCAAACGCTCGTGGCGGCACAGCAGGGCCTGGTGGCACAGTTCCAGCCGCTCGTCGAAGATGTCCCAGAACTTTTCAATGTTCCCCCCGGAGCTCAGGGCCACGTCGGGGAGGTTGATGGTGACCACGCCCTGGTTGAACCGGCCGTAGTACTTGGGCTTCCCGGTCTCCGGGTCCACGTAGGGCGTCAGGAAGCTGCGGCAGCCCATGCAGGTGTAGCAGTGGCCCTCGCCGTTTTTGTCCACCTTCAGCTCCAGCATCTTCTTCTCGGAGATATAGTCGGGGACCATGCGCTTAGCGGTGCACTTGGCGGCCAGCTTGGTGAGATACCAGTAGGGGGAGTCCTCGTGGATGTTGTCCTCCTCCAGCACGTAGATGAGCTTGGGGAAGGCGGGGGTGATCCACACGCCGTCTTCGTTTTTCACGCCCTCATAGCGCTGCTCCAAGGTCTCCTCGATGATGAGGGCCAGGTCCTTGCGCTCCTGCTCGTTCTTGGCCTCCCCCAGGTACATGAAGACCGTCACAAAGGGGGCCTGTCCGTTGGTGGTCAAGAGGGTCAGCACCTGGTACTGAATGGTCTGTACGCCGCCCCGGACCTCCTCCCGGAGGCGGGTCTCCACCAGCTTGGAGAGGCTGTCCTCATCCAGGATGACGCCGATCTCCTTCATCTCCTTTTCCACGATGACCCGGAGCTTTTTCCGGCTCACGTCCACGAAGGGGGCCAGGTGGGCCAGGGAGATGGACTGGCCGCCGTACTGGTTGGAGGCCACCTGGGCCACGATTTGAGTGGCGATGTTGCAGGCGGTGGCGAAGCTGTGGGGCCGCTCGATGAGGGTCCCGGTGATGACGGTGCCGTTTTGCAGCATGTCCTCCAGGTTCACCAGGTCGCAGTTGTGCATGTGTTGGGCGAAGTAATCGGAGTCGTGGAAGTGGATGATGCCCTCCTGGTGGGCCTCCACGATCTCCTTGGGCAGCAGCAGCCGCTCGCTGAGGTCCCGGGAGACCTCGCCGGCCATGTAGTCCCGCTGGGTGGAGTTCACCACGGGGTTTTTGTTGGAGTTTTCCTGCTTGGCCTCCTCGTTGCAGCACTCAATGAGGCTCAGGATCCGGTCGTCCGTGGTGTTGCTCCGGCGGACCAGGGAGCGGGTGTAGCGGTAGGTGACGTAGTTCTTAGCCACCTCGAAGGCCCCGTGGGCCATGATCTGGTACTCCACCAGGTCCTGAATCTCCTCTACGGAAGGGGAACGGCCCAGCTCCTGACACGCCAGCTCCACGGATTCCGCGATCCGCCGGACCTGGGTGGAGGTCATGCGCTTTTCCGCGTCGATGCTCTCGTTGGCACGGGTGATGGCCGATAGAATTTTAGTGATGTCGAACGAGACCTCGGTGCCGTTCCTCTTGATGACTTTCATTTGTATCCCCCTAGCAGAAATTATACACTCGGTAGTAATCACCCCTGTGATTACCACAATACTTTGGCAGTAGGCCAAGCATAACACACAAGATATAGGGGACGCAAGTGTTTTTTGCCACTTTCTTAAAAAAATGTCCGGGCCGGTTAGCGGCGGCTGCCCTCAACGCCAGCAGCGGCAAGGGTTTGGGAGGATTTGGAAGAGACTGTAAAAAATTCCGGCGAAAATTCTACGCTCTGCCGAAGGTCATTCCCCTTCCGCCAGCCGGTAGCCCACCCCCACCTCGGTGAAGAGGTACTCCGGCTCAGCGGGGTTGCGCTCAATCTTCCGGCGGATGTTGGCCATGTTGACCCGGAGGATCTGGTTTCCGGACCCCGCCCGGGGGCCCCAGAGCTCCCGGATGATGGTGTCGTAGGTCAGCACCTTCCCGGCGTGCTTGCCAAGCAAAGCCACGATGCGGAACTCGCTGAGGGTCAGCTTCACGTTCTCTCCCCGGACCAGAACCTGGTGCTTGTTGTAGTCGATGACCAGGTCCCCCACGGAGTAGGTGCCCTTCTGGGCGATCTCGTCGTTCCCGCTGGCGGTGCGGGTGTGGCGGATGGCTGTGCGGACCCGGGCCAGCAGCTCCCCGGTGCCGAAGGGCTTGGTGAGGTAGTCGTCGGCCCCCTGGTCCAGGGCCGTCACCTTGTCCCGCTCATGGGACCGGGCGGAGACCACCACCACCGGCAGGCTGGACCAGCTCCGCAGCTGCCGGAGAATGTCCAGCCCGTCCATGT
>CAMXKT010000149.1 GCA_947244595.1 uncultured Oscillibacter sp.
AAGCGCCAGCTCAAGGACCGGATCACCCGCGTGGCGGAGAATCCGGTCTATCTGGGCCGGGCCCTCTTCGCCGCCGTGGCCCTGGCGGCGCTGGTGTGTGCCGTCACCTTCACCGGGGCCAAGAAGCCGGACCACTTCCGCGACGTGGACGAGGCCGTGGCCGCCCTGGCAGAGGAGCTGGGGGACGATTCCGCCGACTTTGGCGAGCGCCTGATGGTCTACACCCCGGAGAATCCGTCGGAGTTCTTTGACCTGGAAAAAGGAGAACTCCTCCGGGTCTACTGGGGGTCGGTCTACCTTCTGTCCTCCAACCTGGAAAAGCCCATGGGCTGGCTCTGCTCCCTCTACCGGCTGGAGCCGGAGACGAACTACCTGCCCCGAAACGTGGAAATCCTCGGCAGCGACGGTCAATATGAATACGCCGTCAGCCGCCCCGACTGGGCCCCGGAGCTGAAGCGGGGCGAGACCACCGGCATGTCCCTGATGAACCAGGTGATCAGCCGCATCCAGGAGGCCGTTCTCTCCTGCGAGAGCCTGAAACAAGTGGCCCAGCCCGACTGGGACGCCGCCGTCACCATCCCCCTGGACGGCCTGGAGCCCTACGAGCCCCAGGAGGCGGAGGAGCTTCCCTTCCCCTACGGCTCACCGAATATGCTGGGGGGCCTGGAGGACCCGGACCACGTTCTGGGAGACTACGGGCTGATGTTCTTTGAGGGCGGCGGCAGAATCTACGCCGGGGTCCAGCACTTGGCCAGGAGCTCCTTCCCCACGCCCTTCTGGTCCTTCCTCCCCGGCGTGGACGGGAACTACAGCGCCTCGTTGTTCCGCAACCTCCT
Source organism: uncultured Oscillibacter sp. (assembly GCA_947244595.1). Classification (GTDB taxonomy): domain Bacteria; phylum Bacillota; class Clostridia; order Oscillospirales; family Oscillospiraceae; genus Oscillibacter. The sequence goes on from CAMXKT010000149.1 coordinate 837, forward strand.
GGGCCACGACGGCTTCCGCATCACCTACGACGCCAACGACCGGGACCGGACCCTGACCAACGAATACTACTATCTGAATGAGAAGGGCTGGCCCATTCTCCTGGCCCAAGTGAAGTACGATACCCAGCACATGGACCTGGACGGGGACGGGGAAAACGAGCTGGTCTCCCAGGGCTTCCAGAACGACACCTTCTACTTCCGCCGGGACGGGAAGCATTACAAGGCAGACCTTCCGTCCCTGCTGTGGACCGTCTGGCCCGAGGGAACCTTCTTCCGCTTTGACAACTGGGACCCCGCCACCCGCTCCATGCCCTTCCGGGCCGACGACTCCTATCCCTCCGACGCGGACTTCCCCACCCCGGTCTTCCAATACCGGACGCTGTACTTCGACGGGGAAAACCTTCTGGTCTACAACGACCAGCGGCATTTCTCCGACCACATGATCGAGTGGTTCGACGAGCCCAACCCCATCAAGGACGCCGCCCTGACGGCGGTGGAGGAGCTGTTCCACGACGCCAAACTGGCACGCTACCGCTCCAATCCAAGCGACCCTGGCATTTACGACGACTGGCGGATCACCGGCATCGGCGAGGGCTACGGGCTGGAGATGGACGGGATGTTCTATGTCCTCCGGCAGGTCTCCTATGAGTTCCACACGCCGGAACTTCGGGACGCCCCGGCGCTGGGCGAGGGGGTTCAGGACCACTGGGCCGCTCCTTCCTCCCAGGACCTCTGGCTAATGTTCCGGGTCCCCACGTGGGGCTCCGGGGACGGGACTTACCTCTCGGACTTCGAGTATCTTTGCAGTTTCCAGCACGAGGGCAAGTTCACCCTCTCCGAGGAGCTGGTCCGGGAAAAACTCCGGGAGGCCTTTCAGGCGAAGCCCTTTGACGTCTACCTGGGCACCGCCACCCTGCAAGCGGAGACCTCCGTCGGCCCCGCCGCCGACCTGGCCCAGATGGCGATGGACCGGCTGATGAAGGCGGATACCGTCAATATGAACCTTCTAGTCCCGAAGAGCGGCGGGCGGTACGACGTGGACCCCCAGGCGGGGAACGGGCCCAACCGGGCCCTCGGCTTCACCTCGGACTACGATTGGAGCTACGCCGAGGACCCCGGGGACATGCCCGCCGAGTCCCTGCTGATGATGTGCGGAGACCTGAGCCTCCGCTTCTGGCCGGACAGCGGTCTGGTCCTAATCAGCAGCTGGCGGGAATCCGTCTGGCTCCGGGCGGAGCCCAACGGCGACCCGGAGGACGTCTTCCGTACGGACATCTTCGGCTTCATGCGCCTCTGGTACAACGAGGTGGAGCTGGCTGGACTCAAGAGCGCCGCCGTCGTCCCCGACCGGGGCCAAAGCCGGGAGGAGATCGTCCAAGCCTGGGCGGACGCCTACGAAGGGGCCATGCTGAATGCCACCCCCGGCAGCCGGTACGCCTGCACCTACGTGCGGAATCAGGACATCTGGTTCCCGGACTGGCTGGACGAGCTGACGGAGGAGGAGCTGGACAGCTTTTACCCGAAGAATACCAAGGGCCATGAGCGCTTCGCCTTCGCCTACTCCACGGTGTTTGTCCCGGAGAACGACTGGGCGCTGCACTACCTGATGGCGGGCAACACCGGGCCCTACGAGGGTTCGGACGCGCCCGAGGGAGCCCAGATATACAGCCACTGCGGGTTCATGTACTTCACGGAGGAGGGCTGGCGCTGCGACGGCGTGGGCACCGGCTGGTAAAAAACGGCGGCGGAGACATCCCCGCCGCCGTTTTTCATTCTCCCATCACTTGAAAGACGATGTCCCGGACCCGGTTTCTTGTGTCGCACTCCACCAGGGTCAGGTTCTGCCAGGGCCCCACGGTGATCTTCCCGTCCACGAAGGGCACGGTGATGAAGGGGGACAGCAGCGCCGCCTTGATGTGGGAGGACCCGTTATCGTCGTGCCAGGTCTCGTGGTGCCAGTAGGGCACCACGTGCCCCTGCTCGTCCAAATAGGGGGAGAACACGTCCAGGGCCGCTTTCAGGTCGTGGTTCACCATGCCCGGCTCGAACTCCAGGGTGGTCAGCCCCGCCACGCCGCCAGTGGTGAAGCCCGTCACTGTCCCGGCGGAGATGCCGTGCTCCCGGCACGCTGCCGACACCGCGTGCTGGAAATCCTCCGTCACGTCGATCATGCCCATGTGAGCCTTGGTCTGATAGGTTT
>CAMXKT010000150.1 GCA_947244595.1 uncultured Oscillibacter sp.
CCGGACCGCTATGACGAAACGTAAAGGTGGAAGCCGTTATGAGAGACTATATTGACGTTACGGGCAAAAACGAGGACGAGGCCATCTCCAAGGCCCTGGCCCAGCTGGGCCTGGACCGGGACGACGTGTCCGTGGAGGTCCTGGAGCGGGCCAAGTCCGGCTTCTTGGGCCTGGGCGCCTGCCCCGCCAAGATCCGCGTGTACTACGGCCCGGAGGAAGAAGAGGAGATCCTCCCGCCCCCGCCCGTCCCCAAGCCGGAGCCCGTCCGGGAGGGGCCCCGTCCCGCCGCCCCCGAGAAGAAGGAGCGCCCCGAGCGCCGGGAGCGTCCTCCCAGGGAGAAAAAAGAGCGCCCCGCTCCGGAAAAGAAAGAGCGTCCCGCCCCCAAGCCGGAGCCCGTCCGGGAAGAGCCCGCCCCCTCTCAGCCCATTTCCCTGGGCGAGGAGGTGGACGATGAGAAGGCCGCGGCCATCAAGACCTTCCTCAAGGGCCTTCTGGAACACATGGACAGCGCCGCCGAGGTGAAGGTCTACCTGCCTGAGAAGGGCCGGTACAAGGTCATCCTGGAGGGTCAGGGCCTGGGAGCCCTCATCGGCCGCCGGGGCGAGACTCTGGACGCCATCCAGCAGCTGACCAGCTACGCCGTGAACCGGGGCGGCGGCCCCCGGGTCCGCATCCACCTGGACGCGGAGAACTACCGGGCCAAGCGGGAGCAGAGCCTCCAGCACCTGGCCCGGAAGGTGGCGGGCAAGGTGGTCCGCTACCGCCGCAGCGTCACCCTGGAGCCCATGAACGCCTACGAGCGGCACGTGATCCACACAGCCCTCCAGGACTTCGAGGGCGTCACCACCTACTCCACCGGCACGGACCCCAACCGCCGGGTGGTGGTAGCCTGGGACCGGGGCGAGAGGCACTGAAATTTCCCTTGACTTTTGTCTTCCCCGGGGATATACTGAAAGCGGAATCAGGGGAGAAATGAATTCCAAAATGTTCACCTAAAAGCGGAGAACCCGGAAGGCGCAACTTCCGGGTTCTCCATTTTAGGCTGTCGCTGTCAGTGCTTCCCATCCAGCCATTTGCAAACGAAGTGCGCAACTACGTTTGCCGCGATGGAAGCCACCAGGGAGTAAACGAAATCCATAGTATGTTCACCTCCTCCCACTGTGGAGGACCGACAGCAGTTTGAGTATATCACACCTTCCGCCAAAAAGCGACAGCCTGAGACAATTTTCCCAAAGGGGCGCCGCCCGGTATCTACCGGGCGGCGCCCCTTTCTTTGTCAATAAATTTTTATTTCACCCGTAGCTTTTCCACCGCAGCTTCCTCCGGGGTGACGTTCACCGTGCGGTACGTCGTATAGATCACCATGCCCGGCCGGCCTCCCGCGGGCTTTTTCACGTTGCGGACCTCCGTCACGTCCACCGGCACGTTCCCGCTCTCCCGGGCCTGGGAGAACCAGGCCGCCAGCAGCGCCGCCTCCGCCACGTCCTCCTCCGAGGGGGCCCGCCCGGCGCAGCGAAGAATCACGTGGGACCCGTGGATCTTCTGGGTGTGGAGCCAGAGGTCCCGCCGGTCCGCATCCTTGAGGGTCAGCTTGTCGTTCTGGCGGTTGTTCCGGCCCACCCGGACCCGGAGGCCCGAGGACGTGCGGAACTCCCAGGGGGCGGCAGGGCGGGACTTCTCCTTCTTCCCCTTGCCCTGCTTCTTCAAAAAGCCCGCCTCCCGGAGCTCGGCGCGGATGTCCAGGAAGTCTGCTTCCGTCTCCGCCTGGCCGATCTCCGCCAAGACGCTCTCCAGATACTCCAAATCCCGCTTCGCCAGGTCCATCTGTTCCCGGAGGTATTTCTCCGCCGTCTTGGCCTTGGCGTAGCGCTTGTAGTACTTGGCCGCGTTCTGCTGGGGAGTCAGCAGAGGGTCCAGGGGGACGGTGGCCGGGGCGCCCGCCTCGTAGTAGTTCTCGCACTCCAGCCGGGACTGTCCCCGCTCCATGCGGTAGAGGTTGGCGGTGATCAGGTCCCCCTGGACGCGGAGCTTGTCCCGGTCCTGGGTGGCCGCGTACTCCTTCTCCTGGAGGGCCAGCTTCCGCCGGAGGCGGTCCCGGGCTGTGGCAGCCGCCCGGAGGAGGTCCGCCCCCCGCTGGCGGGCCCGCTCCTGCTTTTCCCGGGCGGCGTAGAAGGCGTCCAGCAAGGCGGAAACGCTGTCATAGGTCACGACCTCCGCCGCCCCGCCGTACTGGCCCACGGGCACGCAGGCGAAGTCCAGGGGCTTTCCGTCCCGGAGGAGGCAGAAGGGGGTGAAGCGCTCCTCCCGGATCCGGTTTTGGAAGTCCTCCAAAGCCCGCCACAGGGGGCCCGGAGTCCCCAGCTGGAAAACCCGGGTATCCGCGTCCCCCGCCGCCCGGAACCCGAGCTCCCGGGCCATGAGAGGGGAGAGGCCGAAGTACTGGTCCAGCAAAAAGCCGTCCAGAGTCTTTTCCGCCGGGGCGGCGGCAAAGCGGGCGGCGAAACCCGCCTCCGTCTCCTCCAGGAAGGGAAGCCGCCCCGTGGAGGCCGGGGGCTGGTAGAAGAGGCCGGGCAGCACCTGCCGCGCGGCGGACATGTCCGCGTCCACCCGGCGGAGGCTGTCGATGATCCGGTCCTCCTCGTCCAGCAAAATGAGGTTGGACCGGCGGCCCATGGCCTCCAGCACCAGCGTCCGCTTCCCCGTCCGGCCCAGCTCGTCGGAGGCGTCGAACTCGAGTCTCACCAGCCGTTCCAGGGGTGGCTGGCTAATCTCCGCCAGCCGGGCCCCGGAGAGGTGCTTCCGCAGGAGCATGCAGAACATCGGGGGTTCCGCCGGGTTGTCCCGGAGGACCTCCGTCAATTGCAGCCGGGGCGCCCCCGCTCCGGCGTTCAAAAGCAGGCGCTTCCCCCGGAAGAGGAGGACCACTTGATCCCGGGCGGGCTGCTGGATCTTGTCCACCCGGAGGCCCGTCAGCTGGGGCCGCA
>CAMXKT010000151.1 GCA_947244595.1 uncultured Oscillibacter sp.
AAGCCCCGGCGGTAGAGGGCGTTGGCGTACATCACCGTCATGTGGGAGAACACCGCCCCGTTCTCCTTCTCACCGTAGGCAAAGCCGAACATCCGGCCCATATCGAATTTCAGCTCGTGGAAGTCCGTGTTCAGCCGGTAGCCCCCCTCCTCTTTTTTGTAGAGGTATTTGTCGGCACTGCGGGCAATGGCCTTCACCTGTTCCTCCGTGGCGGTCCCGCTCATGATGGCGAACACCTGTCCGGTAAGCATCATGCGTGCGCCGGTCTCCGCAATGCCCTCCAGGGGCTGCCCGTGGTTGTCATAGTAACTGTTGAACCAGCCGTCCCTCCCGTCCGCGATCCACTCCTGACGGCGGATGTGCTCCATCAGCCAGTCCGCTTTGCCCTCCAGGTTCTCCGCCAGCTCCATCGGGAGGACCCGGATGGTCCCGCCGCTGACATTGTGGGCGCAGCGCCGGGTGTATCGCTCCAAGACCGCCTTTTTCTCCGACAGATCGTCGCAGGCCATGGGCGGCGTCCGGAGCAGCTCCTCCAGCTCCTCCGCCAGCTCCACGTTCTTCCAGGTCTCGGCCAGCCGCCGGAGAAGCCCCGCCAGGTCCTTGAGATTGCCTGCGTAGGCGCAGGTGAAGGCCACGCTCTCCCCCCGCTCCGGGGCCATGTCCAGGGCGTCGTTCCAGTCGGCCCCCCGGAGGCGGAAGATGTTGTGCTCCCCCACCTCATAAAAGGCGGTGAGGTGCTGAATCAGCAGGTGCTCCAAAATACTGCCGGTGTAGACCTCGCCGGAAGCCGTCCGCTGCCTGTTTCCGTACGCCGGGTCCCACTGTCCGTCGATCTCTGTACCCCGCATAGCCTGGGGGTCCTTGAAGTAGGAGACCTTCGCGCGCAGGATATCCAGGTCCCCCGTCTGGTCGATGTAGAGCTTGGTGGTCATCAAGGGCCAGAGGGCGTGGTCCATCCAGACTCGGGCGATGCCGTTGCGGTCCGCGATGAAGTTCCCCAAGCCCTCTCCGATGATGGTGGCGTTGGTTCCGTCCATCCGCACGCCGCCGAAGCTGGCCTGGATCATCTCCCCCACGCCGCCGGGGTCCATCAGCAGCAGAGACAGGCAGTCCTGCCAGAGGTCCCGCCAGCCCCGGCCTCCCCGGCCATAGTCGTGGTGGGGCAGGAAGGAACAGCCGTAGATCCGCCGCAGAAGGGGCTGGAGGCTCACCCAGCGCATCAGGCGGTCGAAGTCCGCCGAGCCGGTCTGGTAGCGGACGTTTACCTTGTCCTGCCAATAAGCTTTTGTGCGCTCCAGGGCGGCATGGACCCGTTCCTCTGTGCCGCAGGCCGTTAAAATCCGGTCCATGTCCCCGGCATCCTCCGTGATTCCCAGGAAGATGAGGTACACCGCCGTTTCTCCAGGTCCCAGGGTGACCTCGGGGAAGCGGATGCCGCCCATGGCCTCCCTGCCGTCGATCTCCATTCCGGCGGGCCGGGCCTCCCGGTCCTCGCAGACGGCCCGGGGATGGAGAAGTGTGCCTCCCTCGCCCACAAACTCCTGCACCGTCGGGTAGAATCCGGCGGGGGCGCCACCGTTCCCGGTTGTTCCGCAGACATAGTAAATCCGGCGGTTTTCCCGATGGCCCTTTTCATCAAAGGACATGGTGGGCTTGACTTGGACGCCGTATTTTGTGGTCCGAATCCGGTGGAGCATGGAGGTCACATTCCGGTGGTCCCGGAGGTTGTCCGCGCTCCGGCCGTAGATGGGAACCGCCGCGACGCCGATGACGCGCTGGGGCGCAGCGTCCCGGTTTGTCACCCGCACCTCCAGAATTTCCACGTTTTCATCCGGCGGCACAAAGGCCGTCAGCTCCGCCTGAAGGCCATAGCGCCTCGAGGTCCGGCGCACCGTCTGCCACAAGAATCCTGCCGTCAGGACGCTCTCGTCCTGCTCCGGCGTAAAGCGGGCGGCCTCCTGTTCGGCGCTGACGCCGGAGGCGGACCAGCAGCCCTTTTCCGTCACGCACCAGAAATTCCGGGTGCCGCGGCTGTTCCGCAGGTCCTCGATGCTTACCGGCTCCAGAAGAAAAGACTCCTGGTCCAGCTTGCTGTCTCCGGCCAGATCGGGGGCGATGGCGCTTTTTAGTCCGGCCTCGCTGGCCAGGGGAAAATAGAGGCCGCTGACCGCCTCGGGATTTCTCAGTTCAAAGGTTCCGTTTTCATCCAAAAAGCGGATTTTCTCCATCATAGCTCCTCCATTGATTGACGTGTTTTCCGGTATACCCGCACGTAGTCCACCTCAAAAACGGCGCGGGCAAAGTCTGTTACTTCATCCGGCGGACCGGGCCAAACGCCGCCCACCGCCAGATTCAAAATCACATACATGTTATGGTCAAAGGGCGCTGGGAAGGGCTTGCGGAAGCCATCCGCCCCGGCGGAAAACCACTGTTCCGCTTCATAGAACAGCCTGCCGTCCACATACCAGCGGATGCACCCGGGAAGCCACTCCAAAGAGAAGGTGTGGAAATCCGCCGCAAAGTCCCCCTCCGGCAGAGTAACCGCCCCCTGGCTCTGCTCGTGGGGCAGGCCGTAGTGGAGCGTGCCGTAGTTCGTCCGGGGCTCGTGGCCCAGGACCTCACAGACGTCGATCTCGCCGCAGACGGGCCACTGGCCCCAGCGCTCTTCGTCCCTCGTCATCAGCCAAAAGGCCGGGAGGAATCCCTTCCCCCGAGGGACTTTCAGCCGGGCCTCAAAGAGGCCGTATGTGAACTCGTGCTTTCCATGGGTGGAAATCCGCCCGGAGCGGTAAAAAACGCTTCCATCCCCCAGCGTCAGCTTCGTGGGGCGGATACGCAGGAAGCCGTTTTGCAGGGACAGGACGTCTTCCGCGTCCACGTAGGCTTGAAGTTCCTCATTGACCCATCCCGGCTCGTGCAGTTCTACATTCCATTTGGTTCTATCCAGAGTTTCCCCGTTAAAATCGTCCTCGAAAACCA
>CAMXKT010000152.1 GCA_947244595.1 uncultured Oscillibacter sp.
AGCAGTCCGCGCACTCGGGCCGGGCGTAAGCGTTGCAGGAGCGGAACTCCTCCCGCAGGGCGGTATTCGTCACACCCTGCCACACGTCTCCCAGCTTGTACGCCTCTTCCCCCACAAACTGGTGACAGGGATACAGATCCCCCCAGGGGGTGACCGCCATGTACTCCGTGCCGGAGCCGCAGCCGGAAACCCGCTTGTAGACGCAGGGCCCCCCGGTCAGGTCCAACATATAATGGTAAAAGGTGATGGGGCGGCCCTCTTTATGGCGCTTGAGCATTTCCACGGCCAGCAGCTCGTACTGGTTCTTGACAATCTCCAAGTCATCCGCCGTCAGGGCCGCCGGGTCCCCGGGGGCGCAGACCACCGGCTCCATGGAAAGCTCGCTGAAGCCCAGGTCCGCCATGTGGAAAAGGTCCTTCGTGAAGTCGGGATTCCGGTGCGTGAAGGTACCCCGCATGTAGTACCGGGTGCCCCCCCGGGCCTCCACCAGCTCCTGAAACTTTGGGACGATGCGGTCATAGCTGCCGTTTCCCGCATAGTCCACCCGGAGGGCGTCGTGGATCTCCTTCCGCCCGTCCAGGGAGAGGACCACGTTGTCCATCTCCCGGTTGGCAAAGTCGATGACGTCTTCGTCAATCAGCATTCCGTTGGTGGTGAGGGTAAAACGGAAACGCTTGTGGCAGGGTCCTTCCCGGGTCCGGGCGTAAGCCACCAGGTCCTTCACCACCTGCCAGTTCATCAGCGGCTCGCCGCCAAAGAAGTCCACCTCCAGGTTTGTCCGGCTTCCCGAGCGGGCGATGAGGAAGTCCAGGGCCTGCTTTCCCACCTCGAAGCTCATGAGGGCCCGATCCCCGTGGTACTTGCCCTGGCTGGCGAAGCAGTAGGAGCAGTTGAGGTTGCAGGTGTGGGCCACGTGAAGGCACAGGGCCTTTACCACGTCCCCGGAGCGCTCTTTAAAGGTCCCGGCGAGATCCGCGAAGGTATCCGGCGTATAAAGCTGCCCAGACTGTACCAGGGTTTCCACGTCGGCCAGGCACTCCCGGATCTCCGCCTCCGTCACGTCGGGACGGTCCGGGTACTTGGCCAGCAGGGTCTTCACAATTTCCTCCGCCGGGCGGTCCGGATAGAGGGCAATGACGTCATAGGCCACTTCATCCACCACGGGGACGCCGCCGGAGCAGCTGTCCAAAACGATGTTGTAGCCGTTCAGCTTGTATTGATGTACCATGTGTTCCTCCCAAGCCGCCCGGAAGGGGCGGCAGTCTTGTGACGGAAAAAGCGCCGCCTGAGAGGCGGCGCTTCAGCTGTGAATACAGGTTTTTACTTCTGCTCGCACTTCTGGTTTGCGACGCCGCAGCTGGTCTTGCAGGCAGACTGGCAGGAGGTCTGGCACTCGCCGCAGCCGCCCTTCTTGGCGCTCTCGCAGAGACTGCGGGTCTCCAGGGTCTTGATTCTCTTCATGATCGTTACTCCCATCTGAATTGAATTTGAAACGCTCCGCTTTTAAAAAGCGGCCTTTTGTCTTGGACAGTTTAGCATAGTGCCGCCGGAAAGTCAAGGGGCGGCTTTGCCGCCCCGGCGCTCCCGCCAGAGGCACAGGGCCCCGCCGGTAAAGACGCACAGGTCCGCCAGATTGAAGACGTACCGGTCCAGCGGCTCCGGGGCCCGGGGGAACTGGATATAGTCGTAGACCCGGCCCTCCGTCAGCCTCTCCTGGAGGTTGCTGAGGCCCCCGCCCAGGATCAGCCCCGTCCCCAGGGGGCAGCGCCTCCGCCGGGTCCATAGCAGGGCCAGCGCCGCCGACGAGGCCAGAGGCAGGACCTCCGCCGGGATGGGCAGGGAAAAGGCCGCTCCCTCGTTCCAAAGGGACTTGAGCCGGACCCGGCCCCCGAGACAGTCCTCCTCCCGGCGGCCGGTTCGGTCCAGGTACAGCCGGGCGGCGGCGCAGCCGGAATAGGCGGCCAGCGCGGCGAACAGCGTTCCTCCCATGCGTCATTCCTCCTTCCGCTTCTCCGCCTGCTCCATGGCGGCCCGAAGGGCCCCGTGGCCCCGGCGGTTGTTGCTCTCCAAAATCCGGGCGATCTCCCCCTGGACCTGCTCCACTTCCTCCCGGAAGGCGGAGGCCGAGACCCGCAGGGCCCCGTGGCCCAGGATGATGAGCTGCTCCGGCCCGTCGGAGGTGGCCACCTTCACCCGGTGCTGCTTCCCCAGCTCATAGGTGGCCCGCTCGATATAGGCGTCCGCCGTCTCCGCCTCCTTGGTGTAGACCACGTGGATGTTGTGGTACTTCTCCACGGACCCCTGGCCCCCTCGGACCTTATAGGCGTCAAAGACGGCGATAAGCTCGCATTTCCGGTAGCCCTGGTAGTTGCAAAGAAGGTCGCACAGGGCCTTCCGGGCGGCGTCCAGGCTCTCCTGGGCAACGGCCTTCAGCTCGTCCCAGGCGAAAATGATGTTATACCCGTCCACCAGCAAATACTCCGGCCCGGCGGGCTGGCGGGAGGCGGGACGGCGCTCCGACGCCTCCGGGGAGGCGGGGCGGCGGGGAGCCTTGGGGGGCAGGAAGTCCCGGCGCTTCACCGTTCCATAGGTCCGCTCGAAGATGGCCTGGAGCTCCTTGTCCTGCTCGATGGTCCCGGCGTAGGAGGCGCTCCGGCGGGTCTCCGGCTCCCGGGCCTCCTCCGGCGGAGGGGCGTTCAGGCGGAGGCCGCTGTCCACGTGGGCCTGGGCGGGGACCTCGTTCCACTTCACCGTGTACCCCGCGCCGTGGGCGCAGAAGACGGAGTCCGGCGTGTTCTCCAGGTCCCGCTCCGGATCGTAGCCCACGGCCTCTATCACGGCCCCGGCGTTGGCGCAGGGCCGGTAGCCCCCCGGGCGGCAGCTCAGGCGGCCTTGGCCCCGGGTATAGGCGGCCACCTCCCGGGCGTAGTCCCCCAGGGCGGCCACGGGGGCCCGGCC
>CAMXKT010000153.1 GCA_947244595.1 uncultured Oscillibacter sp.
GCCACCTGCGGGACCTGCCCAAGAGCAAGCTGGGCGTGGACCCGGAGCAGGATTTTGAGCCGGTCTATCAGCCCATCAAGGGCAAGGAAGATATCATCAAGGACCTGAAAAAGTCCGCCAAGTCGGCGGATACCGTCTTTCTCGCAACCGACCCGGACCGGGAGGGCGAGGCCATTTCCTGGCACTTAAAGCACCTGCTGGATCTGCCGGACGAGAAGACCCGGCGAGTGACTTTTAACGAGATTACGAAAAAAGTGGTCCGGGAGAGCATCGAGTCCCCCCGGGCCATCGACCAGAACCTGGTGGACGCCCAGCAGGCCCGGCGCATCCTGGACCGGCTGGTGGGCTATGAGCTGAGCCCCCTCCTCTGGAAGAAGGTCCGCCGGGGCCTCTCCGCCGGGCGGGTCCAGTCCGTGGCCACCCGGATGGTGGACGACCGGGAGCGGGAGATCGAGGCCTTTGAGCCCGAGGAGTACTGGACCCTGGACGTGAACCTCCTGGGCGGGCACAAGCCCTTCTCCGCCCGCTACCACGGGCGGGACGGCAAGAAGGCGGAGCTGAAATCCCAGGCCGAGGTAGACGCCGTGGTCCGGGAGACGGAGAACGCCGCCTTCTCGGTGAAGAGCGTGAAGCGCACCGACAAGCAGCGCAGCCCCTCGCCTCCCTTCACCACCTCCACTATGCAGCAGGAGGCCTCCCGGAAGCTGAGCATGACCCCCCGGCGGACCATGGCCATCGCCCAGCAGCTTTACGAGGGCGTGGACATCGCCGGAGAGGGCTCCGTGGGCCTGATCACCTATATGCGTACCGACTCCCTGCGCCTCAGCGAGGAGGCCCTGACGGAGGCCAAGGACTTCATTCTGGGCCGCTACGGGGACGCCTACGCCCAGACCCACCGCTATAAGGCCAAGGCCGGGGCCCAGGACGCCCACGAGGCCATCCGCCCCAGCAACGTCCGCTGGACCCCGGAGGACCTGAAAGCGGACCTGACGGGGGAGCAGTACCGGCTGTACCGCCTCATCTGGAGCCGCTTTGTGGCCTGCCAGATGTCCAACGCCGTCTATGACAGCGTGGCCGTGGAGATCGGGGCCGGAAGCCACGACTTCCGGGCCAGCTCCTCCAGCCTGAAATTCGCGGGCTATACCGCCGTCTATGAGGAGGGCCGGGACGAGGAGCGGGAGGAGAAGGAATCCCCCCTGCCGGAGCTCCAGGAGGGGGATCCCCTGGAGTTGAAGGGCTTCGCCCCCAATCAGCACTTCACCCAGCCTCCCGCCCGGTACACCGACGCGTCCCTCATCCGGGCCATGGAGGAGCAGGGCATCGGCCGCCCCTCCACTTACGCCCCCACGGTGTCCACCATCCTGGACCGGGCGTATGTGGAAAAAGAGGGCAAGTATTTAAAAATCACCAACCTGGGCCGGGTGGTGACGGAGCTGATGAAGGACAAGTTCACCGACATCGCCGATTTGAAATTCACCGCCCACATGGAGGAGAAGCTGGACTCCGTGGAGGGGGGCAGCATCCCCTGGAAAGGGGTCCTGCGGGACTTCTACGGGGACTTCGATAGAAATCTCAAGCAGGCGGAACAGGACCTGGAGGGCGTGCGCATCAAGGTGCCCGACGAGGTGTCCACGGAGGTCTGCCCCGAGTGCGGGCGGAACCTGGTGGTGAAGATGGGCCGCTTCGGCCGCTTCCTGGCCTGCCCCGGCTTCCCGGAGTGCAGCTTTACCATGCCCCTGGTGGTGGAGATGCCAGGCCGCTGCCCCAAGTGCGGCGGGCGGCTGATGAAGCGCACGGGGAAGAGCAAGAAGACCGGGAAACAGTACACCTATTACTGCTGCGAACACTCCACCAGCAAGGTAGAGGCGGAGAAATGCGACTTCATGACCTGGGACGTGCCGGTGAAGGACGACTGCCCGGTGTGCGGCCAGACCATGTTCAAAAAGGCGGGCAAGGGGGCCCGGAAGCCCTTCTGCATCAACCCGGCCTGCTCCAACTTCCTGCCGGAGGACAAACGGGGTTACCCCCGCTTCGCCGCCCGGAAGGAGGGGGAGGAGCCCCCCGCCGAGGAGGAAAAGCCCGCCAAGAAGACGGCGGCAAAGACCACGATAGCCGCCGCCGCCAAAAAGACGGCCGCCAAAACGACAAAAGCGGCCTCCGCGAAAAAGCCTGCGGCCAAGAAAACCACCGCCAAGAAGACAACCGCGAAGAAACCCGCCGCCAAGAAAGCCGAAGCGCCGGAGGACTAAGCGAGCTCTCTGGCGGCGTCAAAGGCGGCCTGAAACATGGCCTCGGTCTCCATGCGGGCCGTGGCTTTCAAGGTGAGGATATACTGCCGGAGGAGCTCCTGACAGCACTCCGGCAGGGCGGCGGAAAGCGCGCCGTAAAGCCGGGCCAGCTCCGTCGTGTAGATGTCCCGCTCAAAGCCGTCTATGTAACGGTCCAGAGCGCACGCCCGGAGCTCATCGCAGATGGTCTGCATTAAGGGTGACATAGGTTGCCTCCTTTTAGATTCAGAAAAGTTGCCCTCAAAGTTCGTATTTATTGTATACGAACTTTGACGGCAAGTCAAGAGGTTTGCCATGAAAATTTTTGCACAGCGGGTAAAGGCATTGCGCCGGGAGCGGAAGAAGACGCAAAAAGAAATGGCCGAATATTTGGGAGTCGGCCTCCGAGCCTACCAGTATTATGAGGGAGCAAAGCATTACCCCGACGTACCCGGCCTGATGAAAATGGCAGACCTGTTTGAAGTGTCTACCGACTATCTGTTAGGACGGACAGAGGAGAGGTAAGGGAACAAAGCGGCCCTAAGGGCCGCATACTTCCTTTTCTCTTTTGGACCGTGCACGGCCCGTTTTCTCTTTTCCTTCTGGAAGGAAAAGAGAAAATGGGGGGTGCAATGAACCAGCCATCATCATGGCTGTTGACTCCCCCGCCCGCAAGG
>CAMXKT010000154.1 GCA_947244595.1 uncultured Oscillibacter sp.
GAGGCCTCGCTCATGGACCGGCGGCAGGACCAGACCACGGCGAAGAACACCGGGATGATGCAGGCGATCACCAGGGCCAGCCGCCATTGAATGGTGAACATGATAATCAGGGACCCCAGGATGGTCACGCCGGAAATGAAGATATCCTCCGGCCCGTGGTGGGCCAGCTCCGTGATGTCGAAGAGATCCGCCGTCAGGCGGCTCATCAGCTGGCCGGTGCGGTTCTTGTCGTAGTAGTTGAAGCTCAGCTCCTGCATGTGGCGGAAGAGATCGTGGCGGATGTCCGCCTCCACCAGGATGCCGAAGGTGTGGCCCCAGTAGCAGATCACATAGGTTAGCAGGGCCCGGAGCACAAAGGCGGCGAAGACCACCGCCATGACCGCAAAGAAGGTCTTGTAGGCGCTCTGAGGCAGCAGCTCGTACATGCACCACCGGGACACGGCGGGGAAGGCCAGATCGATGACGGAGATCAGCAGGGCACAGCTGAGGTCCATGATGAACAGCTTCCGGTGGGGCCGGAAGTACGAGAGGAAAATCTGCAGGGCGGATTTTTGCTGGAAATCCCGGGTGGTCATAAAAGCGTCCTCCATGGTCAACACATAATCTTACAGTTTAGGATTATAGCATAAGTTTTCAGCGTGCGCAAGAAACATCCCCGGACGAAATGTCCGGGGATGTCCTTGTCTTCCAGGCTCAGGAGTTCGCCAGGAACTCACCCTTCATATAGCCGGTGGTGGTCACGCCGCCCGAGGCGGTGAAGGTGATCTCATACCAGTCGTCGACTCCGGCGGAGCGGACGATCTGGACGGAACCGCCGTTGGGGACGGTGGCCAGGATGTCGTGCGTGGTGCCGGGGCCGGAGCGGACCCGGACGCCGTTGCCGCCGTTGACGACCACGGCTTTCCCCGCTTTCAGGGACCCGCCGCCGGAAGACGGCGTGCTGGGCGCGGGCGTCGTGGTGGTGGTGGGCGGTGTGGTGGTCGTCGTGGTCCCGCCGGAGGACGGGGCGGAACCGCCGCCGGTGACCCGGACGATGCAGATGGCCCGCTTGGTCCCGTCGGTGGCCAGGATGTTGGTGGTGCCGGCGGCCACGGGGGTCACCGTACCGTCGCTGGCCACGGTGGCCACGGCGGGGTTCTCGCTGATCCAGGTATAGGTCCCGGTGCCGCCGGAGACCCGCAGCTTATGGGGCCCCTCGGAGACCTTCCGGGTAAAGTCCGTGCTGCTCAGGGTCAGGCCCTTGGGCAGGGCCGCGGCGGAGGCGTAGCTCATGCCGCCGCTGGAGGTTCCGCCGCTGGAGGTTCCGCCGGAGCCGGCGTCGCCGCTTCCCTCGGGCATGGAGCCGTCCCCGGGCTTATCCGCTCCGCCGGGCTCGCCGGAGCCCTCCGGGTCTTCCTCCCCGGCAGGATCCACGGCGGGGGTGGTCCCCGGCGTCGTGCCGGTATCGGGCTTCTGGGGCTCCGTGATGCCGGGCTTATCATCTTCCGGGTTCTTGTCCTTGCCGAAGAACTTGTCCCCGTAGAGCAGGTACACCAGCAGCAGGGCCATCAGCACAATCAGAACGGTCAAAATGGGCGTCACAATGCTGTAGGCGCTCCGGCCGCCGGAGCTTCGGCCTCCCTCCCGGAGGATGGGGCGGCGGGCGGTCTCCTGCTCTTCCTCCCAGTACTCCTCCTCCTCACAGAAGGGGCACTCCTTGTATGTATCGGAATATCTCTCCCCGCAGACGGGGCAGCGTTTCATTGCCATATCGGTCCTCCCGCGTGTTGTTTCCTTACAGTCGCAATTTATATCATATCCGTTTTCCAGGCCGCCGTCAAGTGCGAGTTCGTCAAAATTTGTGAACTTTCCAGGTTCTCCTTGCTTTTTCGCCAAGGAACCATATAATGGATATGGGTGAATCGAATCGAACCGACGGGAGGTATGCGGCATGAGCGCCATCATCATCGGCATCGCCGGAGGCACGGGCTCCGGCAAAACCACCCTGACCCGGCATTTGAAGGACCACTTCGGCCCCGACGTCACCGTCGTGGGCCACGACAGCTACTACAAGCGGCAGGAGGGCAAGACCTACGAGGAGCGGGCTCTCCAGAACTACGATCACCCGGACGCCTTCGACACAGACCTGCTGATTCAGCACCTGCGGGAGCTGAAAGAGGGCCGGTCCATCCAGTGCCCGGTATACTCCTACGTGGACCACAACCGGACGGACCAGACCGTGGAAATCTTTCCCACCAAGGTTTTGATCGTAGAGGGTATCCTGATTTTCCAGGACCCGGTGCTCCGGGAGATGTTCGACATCAAGATCTTCGTGGAGACCGACGCCGACGAGCGCATCCTCCGCCGGGCCCTCCGGGACGTAGAGGAGCGGGGCCGGACCCTGCGGTCCGTGGTGACCCAGTACCTGACCACGGTGAAGCCCATGCACGAGCAGTACGTGGAGCCCTCCCGGAAGTATGCGGACATCATCGTCCTGGAGGGAGGCCACAACCTGGTGGCCCTGGAGATGATCATGCAGCGCATTCAGAACCACATCGACAAGGAGTGAAGAAGGAGCGGCTTTTCAGCCGCTCCTTGTCTGTGTATCTTACGCGCGTTACTGCGCCCTTTTCAGCTTTCTAATATCCGCGGAGTGGCTCTTGACCACCGCCTCCAAAACGTCGATACGGTCCTCCGCCTCTTCCAAGGCCTCCATAGGAATCTGTTTCTCCTGGACCAGCTTGATTTGGTCGGCGAGAAGGTTGAACTTGGGAGTAAAGTAAGCCTCCATCAAAGCCATCATATCCCCCTTGGCCTGCTGGAGCTCCTCTTTTGTAACCATCTCTTCCCGGAGGGCCGTTACGTCTCCCTTTGTGGCCATCTCCTCCCGGAGGGCTGTTACATCTTCCTTTGCTGCCATCTCCTCTCGGAGGGCCGCTACGTCTTCCTTTGCTGCCA
>CAMXKT010000155.1 GCA_947244595.1 uncultured Oscillibacter sp.
AGGTCCGTCAGGGTCTGGGTGGGGTGGTTGTGCCCGCCGTCCCCGGCGTTGATGATGGGGACCTCGCTGAACTGGGCGGCGGCGTAGGGCGCGCCCTCCTTGGGGTGCCGCATGGCGATGATGTCCGCGTAGCAGCTCACCGTGTGGACGGTGTCCCCCACGGTCTCCCCCTTGGCGGTGGAGCTGGAGGCAGCCTCCGAAAAGCCCAGCACACCGCCTCCCAAGGCCAGCATGGCGGACTCAAAGGAGAGGCGGGTCCTGGTGGAGGGCTCGAAGAAGAGGGTGGCCAGCTGCTTGTGGGCACAGGCGGCCTGGTACTTGGCGGGGCTCGCGATGATGTCCTCCGCCGTGGAGATCAGCTCGTCGATCTCCTCCACGGTGAGGTCGGTGACGTCGATGATATTTCTGGGCATATGGGCTCCTTTCCTTCGTGTGGTTAAGCTCTCCAGCTCTCGTCCGACGGGTTCGCCCGGAACTTTTTCAGGCGGTCAATGTCCTCAGGCCGGATCTTCCCCTCCGCCGCGGCGATGTCGCACACCGCGTCGAAGTTGGAGAGGCTGAAATTGGTAACGCCCGCCGCCGCCAGGCGATCCAGGCCCTTTTGAAGCCCATAGGTGAAGATGGACGCGATGCCCAGCACCTCGGCTCCGGCCTCCCGCAGGGCCTCCACCACGTCGATGCAGCTTCCGCCGGTGGAGATCAGGTCCTCGACGACGACGACCCTCTGGCCGGGCTCCAGCTTCCCTTCAATGCGGTTCTGCCTCCCGTGGTCCTTGCCGCTGGAGCGGACGTAACCCATGGGCAGGCCCATGAGGTGGCCCACGATGGCGGCGTGGGCGATGCCCGCCGTAGAGGTGCCCATGAGGACTTCTACATTGGGGTAGTGCTTGCAGATCAGGTCCACCAAGCCCTCCTCCACGTGGGTCCGAACCTCCGGGGCGGTGAGGGTCAGGCGGTTGTCGCAGTAGATGGGGCTCTTGATGCCGCTGGCCCAGGTGAAGGGCTCGTCGGGGCGGAGGAACACCGCGCCGATGGATAAAAGGTCGTGGGCAATGGTCTGTTCACGGGTCATGTTGAGGTCTCCTTTCTCATCCCAAAAATTCCTTGACGGCCCGGCGGTAGGCCGCAACCGGGTCCGCGTCCTTCGTGATGGGGCGGCCCATGACGATGTAGTCGCAGCCGCTCTTTCCCGCCTGCTCCGGGGTCATCACCCGCTTCTGGTCCCCCACGTCCCCGCCGGCGAAGCGCACGCCGGGGGTGACGGTGCAGAAGTTCTCCCCGCAGCGCTCCTTAACAAGGGCCGCCTCCAGGGGGGAGCAGACCACGCCGTCCAGGCCGCTGGCGGCGGCGTTCTTGGCGTAGGAGAGCACCGTCTCCGCCATGGGGGCGTCAATCAGCAGCTCGTCCTTTAAAGCCGCCGCGTCGGTGCTGGTGAGCTGGGTGACGGCGATGAGCAGGGGCCGGGTGCCGTCGGGCCGGGTCAGGCCCTCCAGGGCGGCCTTCATCATGGCGGAGGTCCCGGCGGCGTGGAGGTTCACCATGTCCACGTCCAGGCCGGAGAGCACCGCCATGGCCCGCTTCACGGTGTTGGGGATGTCGTGGAGCTTTAAGTCCAGGAAAATCTTGTGCCCCCGGGCCTTGATCTCCCGGACGATGGCGGGGCCCTCGGCGTAGTACAGCTCCATGCCGATCTTCACAAAGGGTTTTTCCCCTTCGGGGAAGCGGTCTAAGAATGTCAAGGTCTCCTCCCGGGTAGGGAAGTCCAGGGCAATAATCACGTCATTCGCCATGATGCGCTCCTCCTGTCAAGTCAGAAATTTTATCCACGCCCAGGCGCTGGCACACGCCGGGCAGGTCCTCGATGATGGTTTTGCAGGCGTAGGGGTCCCGGAGATTCGCCGCCCCCACCTCCACGGCGCTGGCCCCGGCCAGCATCATTTCCGCCGCCGCCTCGGCGCTGTCCACGCCGCCGCAGCCGATGATGGGCAGGTCTACGGCCTCGTACACGTCCCAAACCATCCGCAGGGCCACCGGAAACACGGCGGGGCCGGAGAGGCCACCGGTGCGGTTGGCCAACAGGGGCCGCTTCGTGTTCAGGTCGATGCGCATGCCAAGCAGGGTGTTGATGAGGCACAGGCCGTCGGCCCCCTCGGCCGCGCAGGCCCGGGCGATTTCGGTGATGTCCGTCACGTTGGGGCTGAGCTTCATGAAGACGGGTTTTTTTGTGGCCGCCCGGACGGCCCTTGTCACGGCGGCGGCGCTGTGGGGATCGGAGCCGAAGTTCTTCCCCCCGGCGTGGACGTTAGGGCAGGAGATGTTGACCTCCAGGATCTTTACCTGCTCCGCATCCTCCAATGCCCGGCAGTTCTCCGCGTACTCCTCCACCGAAAAGCCGCAGACGTTGGCGATGACCGGGCCGTGAAAAATCTTCGCGATGTTGGGGACCTCCTCCCGGAGGACCACCTCCATGCCGGGGTTCTGGAGCCCCACGGCGTTCAGCATGCCGGAGGTCGTCTCCGCGATCCGGGGCTGGAGATTGCCGGGGCGGGGGTCCCGGGTGGTGCCCTTCCAGGAGAAGGAGCCCAGGAGATCCAGGTCGTAGACCTCGGCGAACTCCCGGCCGTAGCCGAAGGTCCCCGAGGCGGGGATGATGGGGTTTTTCAGGGTCACGCCCGCCAGGGTCACGGAGAGGTCTGCCATTGGATGTCCTCCTTTCGGAACACGGGCCCGTCCTTGCAGACCCGGCGCAGGCCCTTTTTCGTCTGGATGGTGCAGCCCACGCAGGCCCCGAAGCCGCAGGCCATCCGGGCCTCAAAGCTGAACTGGCCCCCGGTGAGC
>CAMXKT010000156.1 GCA_947244595.1 uncultured Oscillibacter sp.
CCATGGGATTTCCAAAGGATTTTATTTGGGGCGCCGCTTCCGCCTCTTATCAGATTGAGGGCGCCGTGAAAGAAGACGGCCGGGGCGAGAGCGTTTGGGACGTCTTCTCCCATACCCCCGGGAAGGTCAAATGGGGCGACACCGGCGACACGGCCACGGACGCCTATCACCGCTGGCGGGACGACATCGCCATCATGAAGGAGATGGACCTCCGGGCCTACTGATTCTCCATCGCCTGGCCCCGGGTGGACCCCAAGGGCGACGGGCATTGGAACCAGGCGGGACTGGACTATTACAGCAAGCTGGTGGACGGCCTTCTGGAGGCGGGGATCCAGCCCTGGGTGACGTTGTTCCACTGGGACCTCCCCCAGGCATTGCAGCGGCAGGGCGGCTGGCAGAACCCGGAGACCGCCCGGCGCTTTGCGGCATACGCGGAGAAAATGGCGGATCTGCTCCGGGGCCGAGTGCGCCGGTGGTTCACCTTCAACGAGCCCCAGTGCTTCATAGGAATGGGCTATGGGACGGGAGAGCACGCCCCGGGCCTGAAATTGGACGATGACAGCCTCAGCGCCTGCTGGGAGACCTTCTGCCAGGCCCACTCCCTGGGACAGAAGGCCCTGCACCGGGCGGACGGCGAGAACCTGGTGGGCATCGCCTCCACGGGAGTGGTCTGTTATCCCGTCAGTCAGGATGCCAAAGACGTGGAGGCCGCCCGGCGGGAAACCTTTGCCCTGCCCCTGGGGCCCAGGACCTTCTCCCACACCCTGGCCCTGGCCCCCCTGTGCTTGGAGGGACGGTATGAGAAGCCGGACTTCATCGGCGTCAACCTCTATCAGGGTGCGCCTGTCCGAGCGGGGAAAAATGGGCCGGAGACGTTTCCCTTCCCGGCGGGCTTCCCCCGGACGGCCCTGGGCTGGCCCATTACCCCCGAAGCCCTGGAGTGGGGTCCCCGGTTTTTGGCGGAGCGGTACGGCCTGCCGCTGGTGGTCAGCGAGAACGGCCTGGCTTGTACGGACCGGGTGTTCCTGGACGGCGCTGTCCACGACTCCCTGCGGATCGACTTCTTGACCCGGTATCTCCGGGCTTTGGAGCGGGCCATCGAGCAGGGCACGGACGTCCGGGGGTATTTCCAGTGGTCCCTGACGGACAACTTCGAGTGGGCTGAGGGCTATGACCCCCGCTTTGGCCTGGCCTATGTGGACTACGCCACGGGAGACCGGACACTGAAGGACAGCGGTCGGTGGTACCGGGATATCATCCGCTCCAACGGCGCGGACTTGTGAGGAGAAATCTTGTCCTCCTGCCCGACAGCCGGGAAGCGGTGGCCCGCCGCTCCGCCCAGAGAATGTCCGGGGCGCGGTTTTTCCTACCCCTTTGTTCCTCTGATGTTGGCAGCAAGACTGGTACTGCCGATCTGTTTTCTTGTACCGGCATGGACATATAAAGCCAACATCAGCCTCCCGGTTGTAAAACGGCTGCAACTGACGGTGTGAGTGAATGGCAGCAGAATTGTATACTCTCAGCAATCAGAGCAAAGTGTCAGCCCAGCGGCGGTTTCGCCGCTGGGCTGACGGGCTTATATGGCTTCATTCGCTTGCCGGGGCCGTATAGTGCGTCTGCACGGCGGCGGGAAGCTCGTCGTACTGCACCTCGCTCCAGTCCAGGACGCCCCGGACCGGCATGACAGTCAGGCGGATAAAAGCCCCGTCCCGCAGTTCTCTGGACGTTCCAAAGGTGATCTCCTTCTCACCGCCGGTTTCATCATGGGCCGTCAGCGTGTAGGACCAGGGCAGATTGCCCTTCAGGCTGATGACACCTCCATTGGTCTCCACCTGCTCCACCTTGGTGTTGTCGATCTGGGTGTAATACTCGGTGCTGCCGGAGCCCGAGAGGAACCACACGCAAAAGACGAACAGGCCAATGAGAACCACAGCGGCGGCGCCCAGGGCAATTTTCACTTGTTTCTTCATGTTGTATGACCTCCTTACCAACCTTTTTTCGTAATCACTTGTTTGGGCTTTTTCGCCGCCTTCGGAGCCGCGCTCTTTTTGGCGGTCACTACAAAGACGGCGGCAATCAACAGAGTAATCAGCAAGCTGAGGGCACAGGCCAGTGGATTCCAGTGGACCGCCGCGTCATAACTGCGGTATCCCACCAGACCCATACTTGCGGTGACGGGATACAAATTTGCCAGGGTCATGTTCCCCGCCGCGAACATCCCGCCGTAGCCGTAGACAAAGGCCACGATTGCCCCGATCAGATGCCCGTTGGGGAGCCGGGCGGCGATGGCGATGATGGGCAGGACTGCGATATAGAGGAACAGGCAGTTGAATATGATCTGAGCCGCCGCCTGTAGAATGGCCGGCAGCTCGCCGCCGGGAAAGCCCAGCAGGAAGGACGCGGCTACGGTAAACACGGTGCTGGCAAGCCCCAGGAACAATGCGAGCAGGCCGCCGGCGGTCAGCTTGCCAAACAGCAGCGCGGGGAAAGACACGGGGATGGTCAGGATGCTTTTCAGCGTGTCGTCCGTGCTCTCCCGGTTGATGATATAGCCGGTGATCAGGGCAATGCACATAGGGAAAATCGTTGTGATATTTTCCTTCATGACCTGATCCGCGAAGTGGGAGAAGGTCCAGACGGTGCCGTCCATAGCTGTGGTGGTGAAGACGGTGAGCAGGACGGCCAGCAGCATCAGCAGAACCCCCGCCCAGATCATGTTGTACCGTTTCAGCTTCCAAAGCTCGGTTTTGATCGTGACCAGCATCTCAATCGCCCCCTCTCTTTTTATACAGCCAGTCGATCAGCAGAATGGACAGCACGGACAGCA
>CAMXKT010000157.1 GCA_947244595.1 uncultured Oscillibacter sp.
TGCACCTGCCCCACAGAATGTGCCAGGAGTGCGGTACTTACAACGGCCGGGAGATTAAGGTCGTAAAGTCCGTCGTCTCGAAGTAAATTCTGTTGGATGAAGAGAGAGGAGCTTGTCTCCTCTCTTTTTCTATAGGAGAAAGGAGCGTCCCTATGCGTTCGATGAAGCGGCCCCGGAAGCCGGTCCACCGCTACCGCTCCCTGCTGTTCCCCGGCGTCGCCCTGCTGGCGGTGTTCCTGTTCTGGGCGGCCTTTGATCCCTCGGAGCGGCCGAAAGGGGAGACGGAGCTGTTTGAGTACGGCGGCTTGAAGATTGAGATCACCAACGTCCGGGAGGTTGGGCAGAACTTCAGCAATGACGGCGGTCCGGAGCTCTGGGAGTACCCGGTCTACACCGTCTATCCCGGCGCCATGGCCACGGTGCTGGAGGCGGATATGCTCCAGCAGCCCGATGATGAGCCATTCCCGCGGTGGTTCTTCTATCTGGAGCCGGGAGACCGGCGGCTGGATGTCGCAGACGGTATGGAGCCGGTTGCGCTTACCCCGGAGGTAGTGGGAATGGTCGATGGAGACGGCGGCGCGTGGCTGGTGCGCTTTGCGGTTTGGGAAGAGAACGGCTGAGCCGGCAAAAGCGGAGGGGGAAAAATTTCCCCCTCTTTTTTATTTTCCCTCTTGACAAACGGTCCACAAGCGTCTATAGTGTACTTAACGAACCAGTACACACAGCACAAACAATACAAGGGGGCGATCCTATCGACATCCTTATCAGCAACAGCAGCGGGAAACCGATCTACGAGCAGATCTGCGGGCAGATCAAGACCCAGATCATGGACGGGACCCTGACCGCCGGGGAGGCGCTGCCCTCCATGCGGGCCCTGGCGAAGGAGCTGCACCTCAGCGTCATCACGGTCCAGCGGGCCTATGAGGACCTGACCCGGGACGGCTTCATCGAGACGGTGTCCGGCAAGGGCAGCTTCGTGGCGGCGCAGAATCAGGAGTTCATCCGGGAGGAGCGGCTCCGGGAGGCGGAGGGCCTCCTCCAGCGGGCGGCGGAGCTGGGCCGGTCCCACGGCATTCCGCTGGAAAAACTGACGGGCATTCTGGCCCTGTTTTACGAAGAAGGAGATTGACCATGGAAAACAACATTCTGGTCCGGGACCTGACCAAGCGCTTCCCGGACTTCACCCTGGACCGCGTGTCCTTCCAGGTGCCCAAGGGCCGCATCGTGGGCTTCATCGGGGAGAACGGCGCGGGGAAAAGCACCACCATCAACCTGATTTTGAACGAGCTGAAGCGGGACGGCGGGACCGTGGAGCTCCTGGGCCGGGACCCGGCGGACCCCGCCGCCCGGACGGAGGTGGGCGTGGTGTTCGACGCCTGCAATTTCCCGGAGGTCTTCACGCCCCTGGACGTGGAGCGGGTCCTCTCCGGGGTCTATCCCGTCTGGGACGTGGAGGCGTACCGGGGCTATTTGAAGCGCTTCGGCCTGCCGGAGAAAAAGCGGGTCAAGACCCTCTCCAAGGGGATGAAAATGAAGCTGGCCATCTCCGCCGCCCTGGCTCATAAGCCGAAGCTGCTGATTCTGGACGAGGCCACGGCGGGCCTGGACCCGGTGGCCCGGGATGAGATTCTGGATCTGCTCCTGGACTTCATTCAGGATGAGGAGCATTCCGTCTTCTTCTCCTCCCACATCACCTCGGATATCCAGAAGATTGCCGACTATGTAGTCCTGATCCACCAGGGGCAGATCGTCTTCGAGGAGGAGAAGGACGTCCTCCTGGACCGGTACGGCATCTTGCGCTGTCCCAAGGGCACGGAGGTGGAGCGGGGGGACTACATCGTCCGCCGGGAGACGGGAGTCAGCGCGGAGTACCTGGTCCGGGACCGGGCCGCCGCCGGGCGGAAGTATCCCAAGGCCGTGGCGGACGCCGCGTCCCTGGAGGACATCATGCTGTTTTACATCAAGGGGGAAGCGTCATGCGAGGAATGATCTATAAGGACCTGTGCCTGTTTTTCAAGGGGATCATCGACAAGTGGGTTCTGGCGGTGACGGGAGGGTTTCTGGTCCTGCTGGTGTACAAGGGCGGCGTGTACGGCGGGATGCTGTTCTCTTTCGCCCTGGATATGATGCTGGGGCTTCTGCACCTCTCGGCCCTGGAGAAGGAGGAAAAGACAGGTTGGAGGAGCTATGAGCGAACGATGCCGGTAGGCGTGGGGAAGGTGATGGCGGGGAAGTACGCCGCCGTACTGCTGACGGTGCCGGTCAGCGTGGCGGGGGCCGTGGCAGCGAATCTGTTGGCCTTCGCCAGGTACTGGAAGTTTTTGCCGGAGGCGCTGGGACTGTCGGCAGCAGCGGCTGTCATAATTCCCCCGGCCTTCGCGGTGTTCAGCCTGCCCTTTTACTACTGGTTCGGAAACCAGATTGCCCAGTTTACCTGCCTGCCACTGGGCTTCCTGCTGTTTTACGCCATCAAGAATTTTGAGGACGGCTGGTGGACCGTGGCGGACCTGGGGGCCCCCGGTTCCCTCCTGCTGATGGGGGCGCTGGTCCTGGCGGGGATGTTCCTGGTCTCCCTGGCCCTCAGCGCGGCGGGGTACTGCCGAAAAAAATAGGGGGGGTTTTTCAGGCGGAGGCGCAAGCTTCCGCCTTTTCCCATTCCCGGAAAGATTTTCCTTGCGCCTTTGGGCCATCCCGGTTATAATGAAACTGGTTCGATATGTTTCAAAAAACAAAGCGGCTCAGGAGAGCCGCCGGGAGGGATGCCTTATGCCAAAGCCTATCATCGCCATCGTGGGCCGCCC
>CAMXKT010000158.1 GCA_947244595.1 uncultured Oscillibacter sp.
CGCTACCTCCACCTTGGCAAGGTGGCGCTCTACCAGATGAGCTATGCCCGCATATCGGGCGTCTATGCGACGCCCTCTGGTGCCCAGAGCCGGAATCGAACCAGCGACACGTGGATTTTCAGTCCACTGCTCTACCAACTGAGCTATCTGGGCAAGTGGCGACCCGGAACGGGCTCGAACCGTCGACCTCTAGCGTGACAGGCTAGCGTTCTAACCAACTGAACTACCGGGCCATAAACACACGTGGAAAAAGAAACGCTCAAGGAAAGAGCTGGTGGGAACAACTGGACTCGAACCAGTGACCCCCTGCTTGTAAGGCAGATGCTCTAACCAGCTGAGCTATGCTCCCAAGTCACCGCCCACGTCAAACGGCATTGACTAGTATACGAAAAGAAACCGGTTTTGTCAAGGCGTATTTCAAAATTTTTTTGTTTTTTCTGAAAATTAAAAAACGGGACCAAGCGGACCCTCAGGACCGGGACGCCAGTTTCCGAAGCTGGACTTGGAATTCCTCCGGCAGGGGGCAGGAGAGCTCCACCGCCTTGCCGGTCCGAGGGTGGGTGAATCGCAGGCCCACGGCGTGAAGACACTGGCCCTGAAGCCCGGGAACGGGTTTTTTGGACCCGTAGACCGTGTCCCCCAGGATGGGGTGACCCAAATGGGCCAGGTGGACCCGGATCTGGTGGGTCCGCCCGGTCTCCAGGCGGCAGCGGAGATGGGTGAAGCCGGAGAAGCGGGTCAGGACCTCCCAGTGGGTGACGGCGGGCCGGCCGCCCGGGACCACCGCCATCTTCTTTCGGTCCGCCGGGCAGCGCCCAATAGGGGCGTCCACGGTGCCGCTGTCCTCCCGGAAGCTTCCGGCGGCCACACACTCGTAGGTCCGGGCCAGGCTGTGGTCCTGGAGCTGGGCCGCCAGGGCCTGATGGGCGAAGTCGTTCTTGGCGGCGATGATGAGGCCGGAGGTGTCCCGGTCGATACGGTGGACAATGCCGGGGCGCAGGGCCCCGCCCACGCCGGAGAGAGTCCCGCCGCAGTGGTACAGCAGGGCGTTGACCAGGGTTCCGTCCGGGTGGCCCGGAGCGGGATGGACCACCAGGCCCTTGGGCTTGTTCACCACAATGACGTCGGCGTCCTCGTAGACGATATCCAGGGGGATGTTCTGGGGAACCGCGTCGATGGGCTCCGGATCCGGCAGGGAGACGGTCAGGACCTCCGTTCCGCTGAGCTTGTAGTTTTTTGCCAGGGGCCTGCCGAGCAGGGTGACCCGGCCCTCCTCCAAAAGGCGCTGGGCGGCGGAGCGGGTCAGGTCCTCCAGATGGGCGGCCAGCCAGGCGTCCACCCGCTTCCCGGCGTCAGGCTCCCCGGGACGGAGCGTCAGCGTTTCCATGGGGCTTCTCCTTTTTGTCGTACTTCTCGTAGAACCACTGGTAGTAGATGAGCCCCAGGACGCAGCCGGAGACAATGCACATGTCCGCCACGTTGAAGACGGGGTAGCTCTCGTAAAACTGGAGGTGGAACATGTCCACCACATAGCCCAGGCGGACCCGGTCCAGGATGTTTCCCAGGCCGCCGGAGACGATGAGGCAGCAGGCCAGCACGCCCAGGGGGTGCCGGACCACCCGGCGGAGGAGCAGGGAGAGGATGACCAGGACGATGAGGCTGGTGGCAACGATCAGCAGCCAGCGCATTCCCGAGAAGCTGGACCAGGCCGCGCCGTAGTTGTGGACGGTCTTCCACTCCACCAGACCCGGCAGCAGAGGACGGGTCTCCCCCAGGGGGAGGGTGAGGGTGATCCAGCGCTTGACCCACTGGTCCAGGGCCAGCAGAGCCAGGGCCAGCAAGGCGGAAAGAGCGGTAAAGGGCATGGCGGGGCCTCCTTTGAGGGAAAATGTTGTTCCCTGACAGTGTACACGCTTTTTGGGGAAAAGGCAAGGGCGGCGTTTGAGGGATTCCTCTTGAAAGACAGGAGGATCTGTGGTAAAATAAAATCCGTAGTAAACTGTCGTTTCCGGCGGCCCGCCGTGAAAGATAGAAGATGAAAGCCCCCTCCGGGCGAAGAGAGAGGAGAACTTAATCATGGCTGAGGAAATGACTACTCCCGCGCAGGCGGAACCGGCAGAAGCGGCTCCCACGGAGACGGCGGCTGTCGCGGAGGCGGTCCTTGAACAGGCGGCCCGGGCGTCCGCTCCGGCGGCGGAGGAGAAAAAGAAGGGCAATCCCCTGCTGACGGCCCTGACGGTGCTGCTGGTTCTGGTGGGCGTCGCTGATCTGGCCCTGTGGGGCCTGGCGGGCTTCTACTTCCTCCGGAGCTTCTAAGGCCGGACTGCCGCGCGTCCGGGCGCTGATTTTTGAAACGCGATGAAGGCCCCGCCGTTTCGGCGGGGCCTTTGATTTCGCTCAGGCGGGGACGTCCTCTTTGGTGACCAGCAGCTTGCTGTCCTCCACCGTTAAGGCGGCGGTGTCGCCCTCCTTTAGGGTGCCATCCAGCATCCGTTCGGCCACGGCGTCCTCCACCTTGCTCTGGATGCAGCGGCGGAGGGGCCTTGCGCCGTACTTGGGGTCGTAGCCCTCCCGGACCAGCTCCGCCACCGCCTCGTCGGAGGCGCTGAGGTGCAGGCCCATGGCCTCCATCCGGGCGGAGACGGTCTCCAGCATCCGGCGGGCCACCTCGTGGATGTCC
>CAMXKT010000159.1 GCA_947244595.1 uncultured Oscillibacter sp.
CCAGCATGCAGAAGTCCGCCCCCATGGCCAGAGCCAGGGTGATGTGGTAGTCCTGAACGATGCCGCCGTCGGCGCAGATGGGGACGTAGATGCCGGTCTCCTCGAAGTACTTGTCCCGCTCCGCCGCTACGTCGATGACCGCAGTGGCCTGGCCCCGGCCGATGCCCTTGGTTTCCCGGGTGATGCAGATGGAGCCGCCGCCGATGCCGATCTTCACGAAGTCCGCTCCGGCGTCCGCCAGGAAACGGAAGCCCTCGCCGTCGACGACGTTGCCCGCGCCTACCTTCACTGTGTCGCCGTAGCGGTCCCGAATCCATTTCAGTGTCCGGGCCTGCCACTCGGAGTAGCCCTCGGAGGAGTCGATGACCAGCACGTCCACCCCGGCGTCCACCAGGGCGGGGACCCGGGTCTCGTAGTCCCGGGTATTGATGCCCGCGCCCACCACATAGCGCTTCTGGCTGTCCAGCAGCTCCAGGGGGTTGCCCTTGTGGGAGTCGTAGTCCTTGCGGAAGACGAAGCTGACCAGCCGCCCGTCTTTGGAGACAATGGGCAGGGCGTTGAGCTTCCGGTCCCAGATGATGTCGTTGGCCTCTTTTAAGCTGGTGCCCTCCGGGGCGTAGATGAGCTTATCGAAGGGGGTCATGAAGTCCGTGACGGGGGTGGCGGGGTCCAGGCGGCTGACCCGGTAGTCCCGGCTGGTGACCAGGCCCAGCAGCTTTCCCGTGCCGGTGCCGTCGTCGGTGACGGCCATGGTGGAGTGGCCGGAGCGGGCCTTTAACGCCAGAACGTCCGCCAGGGTGTCCCCAATACGGAGGTTGGAATCGCTGATGACGAAGCCCGCCTTGTAGTTCTTCACCCGGCGGACCATGTCCGCCTGCTGCTCCACAGGCTGGGAGACGAAGATAAAGGCGATGCCGCCCTCCCGGGCAAGGCCGATGCCCATCTGCTCGCCGGAGACGGCCTGCATGACGGCGGAAACCATGGGCACGTTCATGGTCAGGGGGCACTCCTCGCCGCGTTTGAATTTCACCACCGGGGTCTTGAGGGAGACGTTGGCGGGAATGCACTCGGCGGAGGAGTAGCCGGGGACCAGCAGATATTCGCTGAAAGTGTGGGAGGGCTCGGAGAAAAAGTAGGCCATGGCGGACACCTCGTTTCTATAAATTTTAGGAAGTATACACGACGCGGGGGCGTTTGTCAAGCCCATGATTTTATGCGCCTTTCGTTGCCGTCGCTTCGGCTTGGTATATTACCAGACACTAGAGCGCGTGAAAGTTCTTTTGGTTACTTTTCTTTCAAGAAAAGTAATCTTTCGCGGCCTCGAAGAGATGGAGGTCGTAGTCCCCGGGGACGTTCCGGTACAGGCCGGGGCCCACGCGCTCGGCGTGGCCCATCTTGCCGAAGACCCGGCCGTCAGGGGAGGTGATGCCCTCCACGGCCCAGGCGGAGCCGTTGGGGTTGAAATCCGGGTCCATGGTGGGCAGGCCGGAGAGATCCGCGTACTGGGTGGCGATCTGGCCGTTCTCCGCCAGCTTTTTCAGAAGGTCCGTATTGCAGAGGAAGCGGCCCTCGCCGTGGGAGATGGGGACGGCGCAGACCTGGCCGGGCTTCACCCGGGCCAGCCAAGGGGACTTGTTGGAGACGACGCGGGTGCTGACGATTTTGGACTGGTGCCGCCCGATGACGTTGAAGCTCAGGGTGGGGCTGTCCTCGCCGCAGTCCACGATTTCGCCGTAAGGCACCAGCCCTAGCTTGACGAGGGCCTGAAAGCCGTTGCAGATACCAAGGGCCAGGCCGTCCCGGTTTTTAAGGAGGTCCATGACGGCCTGGGAGGTTTCCGGGCCCCGGAGGAAGGCCGTGATGAACTTGCCGGAGCCGTCGGGCTCGTCGCCGCCGGAGAAGCCGCCGGGAAGGAAGAGAATCTGGCTCTCCCGGAGCTTCCGGGCGAAGGCGGCGGCGGACTCGGATACGTCTTTGGCGGACTGGTTGCCCACGACGAAAATTTCCGTCTCCAGGCCCGCCCGCTGGGCGGCCCGGGCGCTGTCGTACTCGCAGTTCGTGCCGGGGAAGACGGGGATCAGGACCTTGGGTTTTGCCGTGCCGGTCTTCGGGGCGGGACGGGTGAAGGCGGGGCAGTCCAGAACGGGGGCCTCGCCTTCCACGCCGGCGCGGTTGGGGTAGACGTCCTCCAGGACAGCTTCGTTCAGGGAGAGCAGCTCGTCAACGGGGGCGGAGTCCTCGCCGATGGTAACCACGGGCTCCGCTGTGGTGACGCCGACGCGCTTGGCGCAGGGGAGGTCTATTTCTTCCGCCAGCTCGGCCACAATGATTCCCCGGTTCAGGCCGTACCAGCGGTGGGGGACGGCGGCGTCGGCGGCAAAGCCGATCCGGTTGCCGAAGGCCATGTTCATGACCGCTTCCGCCGTGCTGTGCTCCACCGCCCAGGCAGCTTTGACCTTGCCGCTTTGGGCCAGTTCATGGAACGCCGCCCAGGCGGCTTTCAGATTCTCGGCATTGTTGCCGCCAAAAGCATACACCGGGTGACCGGCCTCCTTGAACTCCGGCGTGACAACCTCCCCCGCCTGAATGGGGGCGATGGCGAAGGAGATCAGGGTCGGGGGGACGTCCAGGTCCAGGAAGGAGCCGGACATGGAGTCCTTGCC
>CAMXKT010000160.1 GCA_947244595.1 uncultured Oscillibacter sp.
ACCGCCATGATCTCGCTGGCCACGGTGATGTCAAAGCCGTCCTCCCGGGGGACGCCCTGCATCCGGCCGCCCAGGCCGTCCACGATGTTCCGCAGCTGCCGGTCGTTCATGTCCACGCAGCGCTTCCAGGTGATTTTTTTCACGTCGATTCCCAGGGCGTTCCCCTGCTGGATGTGGTTGTCCAGCATGGCGGCGCAGAGGTTGTTGGCCGCCCCGATGGCGTGGAAGTCCCCGGTGAAGTGGAGGTTGATGTCCTCCATGGGCACCACCTGGGCGTAGCCGCCTCCGGCCGCGCCGCCCTTCACGCCGAAGACAGGGCCCAGGGAGGGTTCCCGCAGGGCCACCAGGGTGTTCTTCCCCAGGCGGCGGAGGGCGTCGGCCAGGCCCACGGTAGTGGTGGTCTTGCCCTCTCCGGCGGGGGTGGGGTTGATGGCGGTGACCAGGATCAGCTTGCCGTCGCCCCGCGTGCTCTCCTTGAGGAGGCGGGGGTCCACCTTGGCCTTGTAATTTCCGTAGAGCTCCAGGTACTGGGCGTCGACGCCGGCGGCGGCGGCGATCTCCGTGATGGGGCGCATCTTGCAGGACTGGGCGATCTCGATGTCGGACGGAACGTTCATGGCGGGGCCCTCCTTTGTAGAATAAAAGGTATGACTTATTTTAGACAGGAAGATGATATCATACTCCGGAAGGAAAGGGAAGTGGGAGATTTCACAAGGAAAAGGGATTGTTTTTTGCCGGATTCTATGTTATGGTAAACGTAAAGGGAATGAAGGGAGGCCGGAGCATGGAGCTCAGCGTAAACGGACGGCAGCGGCGGGCCGCGCAGGTGTCAAGAGCCGCGCCTCAGGTGGAGAAGAAACCCGCCGGAGCGGCCAAGGCCGCGGCCAGGCCCAGGACCGATAAGACCGCCTGGTCCCAGGCGGCGCTGTCCTTCCTCCAGGAGGTGAACCGCCAGGACATGGAGGAGTGGCGGAAGCAGCTGGAGGCCAAGCAGCGGGGGAACGGGGAATTGGACGCCCTGACGGAGTCCCTTAAGAAAATGGACCGGTGCCAAAAGATCGCCTCCCGCATCATGCGGGGGGACAAGGTGCCGCCCCAGGACGAGATGTACCTGATGGACAACGACCCGGACGGCTACAAGCTGGCCCTGGTCTGCTGGAAGCCCAAGGAGAATCCCAAGGAGTGGGAATCCGTCCTGAAAGACGAGGACCGGGAGGGGGGTTCCTCCCAGTGCGCCGAGTCCGGCGGGGAACCGGCGGAGTCCGCCGGAGAAGCGTCGGAGTGCTGAACAACGAAAATAACAAGGCGGCGGGGAGCTCCCCGCCGCCTTGTTTTATCCTTTGCAATGGCGCTCGCTGATAAACTTTTCCAGCAGCCGGGAGACCTCCCGGATGTCAATGGGCTTAGCCACGTGGGCGTTCATGCCCGCGTCCAGGCACTTTTTGATGTCCTCCGAGAAGGCGTCGGCGGTCATGGCGATGATGGGGATGTCCCGGTCGGGCCTGTCCAGTTTCCGGATGGCCTGCGTCGCCTCGTAGCCCGTCATCACCGGCATGCGGAGATCCATCAGCACTGCGTCGTAAAAGCCCGCCGGGGAGGCCAGGAACTTGTCTACGCAGATCTTTCCGTTTTCCGCCCACTCCAGTTCCATGCCAAGGTCGGAGAGAAGTTCGCTGGCAATCTCCCAGTTCAGGTCGTTGTCCTCCGCCAGGAGGATGTGGCGGCCGGTGAAGTCGGCATAGCGCTCCTCGCAGACGGGCTCCTCGGATACGCCGCCGGCGTTGATAAAGGGCTTGAGCCCGTAGAAGAGGGTGGAGCGGAACAAGGGCTTGGAGATGAAACCGGTAATGCCGGCCTCCTTGGCCTCCGTCTCGATCTCACTCCAGTCGTAGGCGGAAATCAGCATAATGGGGGTCTCGTCGCCGAAGCGGCGGCGGATCTCCCGGGCGGCGGTGATGCCGTCCATATCCGGCAGCTTCCAGTCCAGGAGGATGATGTGATAGTGGTCCCGCAGCTTGGCCCGGTGCTCCAGAATCTCCAGGGCCCGTTCCGCGTTCAGGGCCCAGTCGGCTTTCACGCCGATGGATTTCAGGGAAGCGGTGGTGCTCTCGCAGAGCTGCTGGTCGTCGTCCACCACCAGGATGTTCCACTCGGGGAGGATCATTTCCTCCTCCGGGGTTTCGGCTCGCTGGAGGTCCAGGGTGACATGGAACTCGCTGCCTTTGCCCAGCTCGCTGTCCACAGTGATGGTGCCCCCCATGGTGTCTACGATGTACTTGGTGATGGCCATGCCCAGGCCGGAGCCCTCGGTCCGGCGGACTCGGGCGTTGTCCTCCCGGACGAAGGACTCGAAGATCTTGGCCTTAAACTCCGGGGTCATGCCGATGCCGTTGTCCTTGACAAGGATATGGGTCCGGACGTATTCCTCTCCCTTAGGGGATGTTTCCTCATAGAGGGAAACCTGGATGAGCCCGCCGTCGGGGGTGAATTTCAGGGCGTTGCCCAGGATATTCAGCAGGACCTGGTTCAGCCGGACGCTGTCGCAGCAGACGTTCTCCGTGGAGATGTCGTGGATGAACACGTCGAACTGCTGGTGCTTGGAGCGGACCTGGGGCTGGGCGATGCTGACGATGCTGTCCATCACCTCCCG
>CAMXKT010000161.1 GCA_947244595.1 uncultured Oscillibacter sp.
CCCATGGACCGCCAGCAGGGCGACAAGCTGCCCGTGTCCGTCTTCAAGAAGCACGGCGTCCTCTCCGGCACCTGGGAGAACGGCACCTCTGCTTATTCCAAGCGGGGCGTGGCCATCAAGGTGCCCAAGTGGAACGCCGAGAGCTGCATCCAGTGCAACCGCTGCGCCATGAGCTGCCCCCACGCGGCCATCCGCCCGGTGCTCCTCACGGAGGAGGAGAAGGCCGGAGTTCCCGCCGCCTTTGCCACGGTTCCCGCCAAGGGCCTGGGCAAGGACGCGCCCGCCTACGCTTTCCGCATGCAGGTGAGCCCCTACGACTGCCTGGGCTGCGGCGTGTGCCTGACGGCCTGCCCGGCCAACGCCAGCGAGAAGAGCGCTGACGCCTTGGTCATGACCCCCTTCGAGGAGATGAAGCCGGAGCAGGAGCTCTTCGACCAGGTGGCCATGAACGAGAAATACCTCAAGCCGGAAGTCATCAGCAGCAAGAGCGTGAAAAACATCCAGTTCGCCAAGCCCTACTTCCAGTTCTCCTCCGCCTGCGCGGGCTGCGCGGAGACCACCTATATCAAGCTTCTCAGCCAGCTGGTGGGCGAGCGGATGTACGCGGGCAACGCGGCGGGCTGCTCCTCCGCCATCAGCGGCGGCGCGCCCATTCTGCCCTACTGCCGGGACGATCAGGGCCGGGGCCCCGCCTGGGAGCACTCCCTGTTTGAGGACAACGCCGAGTTCGCCTTCGGTTTCTTCCACGCTCAGGACGCCATCCGCAAGGAGCTGCTGATCCGCCTGGAGGCCCTGAAGGAAGCCGGAGTGGCTGTGGAGGCCGTGAGCGCCTACCTGGAGGGCTGGGAGGACTCCCAGAAGTCCCGGGCCCTCACCGACGCCCTCATCGCCGCCCTGGAGGCCGTGGAGAAGACGCCGGAAGTTCAGTACATCCTGGACAACCGCGAGTTCCTGGCCAAGAAGTCCGTCTGGGCCATCGGCGGAGACGGCTGGGCCTATGACATCGGCTTCGGCGGCATCGACCATGTCATGGCGCAGAACCGGAACGTGAACCTGCTGGTCCTGGACACCGAGGTGTACTCCAACACCGGCGGCCAGTCCTCCAAGGCCACGCCCACCGCGGCCACGGCGAAGTTCGCTGCGGGAGGCAAGCAGATCGCCAAGAAGGACCTGGGCGCCATCCTGATGAATTACGGGTACGTGTACGTGGCTCAGGTGGCCATGGGCGCGGACCAGGCCCAGACCCTCAAGGCTCTCCGGGAGGCCGAGGAGTACGACGGCCCCTCCATCGTCATCTGCTACTGCCCCTGCCTGGAGCAGCATATCAAGAAGGGCATGGGCTGCTCTCAGGACGAGATGAAGAAAGCTGTGGAGTGCGGCTACTGGCAGCTGTACCGCTACGATCCCCGCCGGACGGCGGAGGGGAAGAACCCCTTCCAGCTGGATTCCGCCGAGCCGGACACGGAGAAGCTGCTGCCCTTCCTGATGGGCGAGAACCGCTTCGCCTCTTTGAAGAACAACTTCCCCGGCAAGGCCGACGCCCTCTACGAGAAGGCCGTAGCGGATATCAAGGCCCGCTGCGCCCGGTACAAGAGAATGGCCGAGG
This sequence comes from uncultured Oscillibacter sp., assembly GCA_947244595.1. Taxonomy (GTDB): domain Bacteria; phylum Bacillota; class Clostridia; order Oscillospirales; family Oscillospiraceae; genus Oscillibacter. Next base: position 1,607 of record CAMXKT010000161.1, read on the forward strand.
AGGGCTGAGCCCTTTCCCCGAGCTCCGACAAAAGAGAAAGCCCCGCCCGGAGGATCGTCCTCCGGGCGGGGTTTTTTATAGAAACAGGGGTTTCCGCTCTTTCCGCGCCTTACAGCCGGGCCACGCCGGACTTCCGGGCGGCCTCGGCCACGGCCTTGGCCACGGCGGGGCCCACCCGCTTGTCAAAGGCCTTGGGGATGATATACTCCGCGGACAGTTCCTCGTCAGAGATCAGGCCCGCCAGGGCTTTGGCGGCGGCCATCTTCATTTCCTCGTTGATGTCGCTGGCCCGCACGTCGAAGGTGCCCCGGAACACGCCGGGGAAGGCCAGGACGTTGTTGATCTGGTTGGGGAAGTCGCTGCGGCCGGTGGAGACCACCGCCGCGCCGCCGGCCTTGGCCTCGTCGGGGAAGATCTCCGGCGTGGGGTTGGCGCAGGCGAAGACAATGGCGTCCTTGTTCATGGTTTTGACCATCTCAGTGGTGACGGTGCCCGGGGCGGAAACGCCGATGAACACATCCGCGCCCACCAGGGCGTCGGCCAGGGAACCGGCCTTCTTTTCCAGGTTCGTCACCTGGGCCATCTCCTCCTTGATCCAGTTCAGGCCCTCACGGCCCTGGTAGATGGCGCCCTTCCGGTCGCACATGGTGATGTTTTTGAAGCCCGCGGACAGCAGCAGCTTGACGATGGAGATGGCGGCGGCTCCCGCGCCGGAGGTGACCACCTTCACGTCCTCCTTTTTCTTGCCCACGACCTTCAGGGCGTTGGTCAGGCCCGCCAGGGTGATGATGGCGGTCCCGTGCTGGTCGTCGTGGAAAATGGGGATGTCGCACTTTTCTTTCAGCTTCCGTTCGATCTCGAAGCAGCGGGGGGCGGCGATGTCCTCCAGGTTGATGCCGCCGAAGGAGCCGGACATCAGGTAGACGGCGTTGACGAATTCGTCCACATCGTGGGTCTTGACGCAGAGGGGGAAGGCGTCCACGTCGCCGAAGGCCTTGAAGAGGACGCACTTGCCCTCCATGACGGGCATGCCCGCCTC
>CAMXKT010000162.1 GCA_947244595.1 uncultured Oscillibacter sp.
AGTCCGCCAGGGAGAAGCTCTCGAACCAGGCGGCGGTGTCCGCCGTCATCAGCTCGCCGGTGAGGGAGCTGGCAAAGGCCTTGAGCACGTACGCGATGATGACCGCGTAGCCCAGGGCGATGCACATGGATCCCGCCAGGGGGAGCCAGCCCAGGAGGCCCCCGGCCTTGCCCAGTTCCTTTTTCCGGGTGCCCCAGGCCATCTCATAGGCTCCCAGAGTCCCCGTCCGGGCCCGGCGGCCCACGGCGTATTCCGCCGCCAGGCCCACGGTGCCGAAAAGGGCGATAAAGATCAGATAGGCGATGAGGAAGGCCCCGCCGCCGTAGCTTCCCATTTTTGCCGGAAAGCCCCACACGTTGGCCATGCCCACGGCGGAGCCCACCGCTGAGAGAACGAAGCCCCACTGGCTGCTGAACTGCCGCTTTTTGTGCTCGTGGTTCATGCCGTGCCTCCTTCCCGCTCCTCCTGGACCAGGGCCTCCAGCAGCTCCACCGCCGTGACGATCATGTTGTCGCAGTGGGCGGTGACGCCCAGGCGCTGGGAGGCGGGGTTTTTCTCCGTCACGCCGGGCTTGGCCCGGAGCAGATCCCCACAGCGGGTGTGGCCGAAGACCTCGTGGAAGCGGCGGCGGTACTCTTTGGTGACGCGGTAGACATTCCGCTTGGCCTCCTGATCCCCCTGCTTGTCGAAGGGGAAGCAGAGACTCAAAATCAGCGCGCCGCCGCTGACGGCGCCGCAGACCTCCTCGTGGCTGCCGCCCATGCCGCCGCCGAAGCCGCCCATGAGGGGCAGGACCTCCTCCGGGGTCCGGCCCGCCAGGTCCGCGCAGGCCGCCGCCACGGACTGGGCGCAGTTCCAGCCCTCCTTGTGATATTGATACGCCTGTGCGCAGCGATCCATAAAACCGTCTCCTCTCTATAGCAATTCGGCCCTCATGGGCCGGTTTTTCTATAGGTATTATAACAAGGCCGAATGGAAATAGCAACCAGGAAAATCCGGGGCGGGTTTGAGGCCCCGCCGTGTCTCTGCCGCCGTCGCCCGGGGATAAAATAAGGCGGAGCGGCCAAGCCGCTCCGCTTTGAAAACCGCGCTCACCGCTCCTCGGCGGTAAAGTACACGAAGAAAGTGTCCCCCTCGCTGTCGTCGTCGAAAAGCTCCAGATGAGAGATGGAGAAGTCCTTCTCGTCGGCGGGCACGTCGAAGACCAGATCGCCGGTGCGGGACTCGTTTACCGCCAGCTCGTACTCGGCGGGAAGCTGTTCCTCCGCCACGGTGTCCAGGTCGCTGCCGCCCTCTCCCTCGGTGATGGGCCAGGAGAATTCGTCGGTCTCGGAGCTGGCGCTCCACTGGCCTTGGAAGTCGTCGTCATACATGGGGAGGCTTTCATTAAAGGTGTTTTTAATGGTTATCTCCACCACCAGCACCTTCATGCCCTCCGGAGCAGTGTGCCCGTGGTATTCGGAGGCGGTGTAGGCGCTGTTCACGGTGAAGTCCATAAAGTAGGAATGTACCAGGTCGCCGATGCGGGCCTCGGCATAGCCGTCCTCCGCCTGGACCTCGCCGCTGCCGGCTCCGCCGGAACCGCCGGGATCACGGCCGCCGGAATCGCCGCCGCAGGCGGCCAGGGCCAAAAGCAGCAGCGCCAGAGTCAGAGAAAGCAGTCGTTTCATCGCAGGATATCCCCCATTCTGTAGTCTTGATTCTCTCTGCCGGAGGCGGGATTCCGCGCGATTTGCACGGGGGCCGAACGCCTCTCGGCCTAGGGAAATCATACTACGGACCGCTTTTCAAGTCAATATCTGTAACATAGAAATTGTCCGCCGCATAGGCTGGGGGGGAAACGGCCGGGGAGGGGACGCGAATGGAAAAGACGGTGTATATCTGGGGGGATCCGGAGCGGTTTGCCAATTACCGGCGCTGGGTGGCGTCCGCCGGAGGCCGGGCGGCGTTTGGGACGGACGCCGCGGGCCAGGGAGCCCGGTGGGACGCGCTGCTGCTCCCCGGCGGCGGGGACCTGGAGCCCTGGCGCTATGGGCAGGAGAACACCGCCTCCCGAGGGCTGGAGCCGGAGCGGGACGCGGCGGAGTTCCAGCTGCTCCAGGAGTTCACCGCCGCAGGGAAGCCGGTACTGGGGGTCTGCCGGGGGCTTCAGGCCATCAACGTCTTTTTCGGCGGGACCCTGGTTCAGGACGTCCCCGGCCACGAGGCCCTGGAGGGCGCCGACCGGCTCCACGCCGTGCGGACCGCCCCCTCGCCTCTGCGGACTCTCTGGGGGGAGAGGCTCACGGTGAACAGCGCCCACCATCAGGCGGCGGACCGGCTGGGCGGCGGGCTTCGGGCCGTGCAGTGGACGGCGGACGGCGTGACGGAGGCCCTGTGCCACCATCGCCTGCCGGTGTGGGCGGTCCAGTGGCATCCGGAGCGGTTGGGGGACCCAGATCCGGGGCGGCGGCTGATGGCGGCCTTTTTGGATTTGGTCCAGTGAAAAAAATTTCAGAAATTCCAGGGAAAAGCGTCCAAGACCGCTTGACAGCCGGGGGGTTTCGTGGTATGATGTCCAAGCTGACGATTTCCAGGGAGGGCGGAAACTTACGCAGGTGTAGCACAATGGTCAGGGCACCAGCCTTCCAAGCTGGGGATGCGAG
>CAMXKT010000163.1 GCA_947244595.1 uncultured Oscillibacter sp.
TTCCGCCGCCATCGCCTTCCTGCGGACCCTGCTGTTTCAGACGGCGGCCATCTTCATTCTGCCCCTCTTCCTGGGGCTGGACGGCATCTGGCTGTCGGAGACGGCGGCGGAGGTCCTGGCCCTGTTTATTACGGCGGCCTTCCTGGTCACCCAGCGGAAGCGCTACGGATACGCCTGACGCTCCCCATCCCCGCTGAGACGTTCCGCCCAAGCGCGGTCCACCTCTTCGTCTCTGACCCGGTGGCAGACAACGGTGTCTGCCCTATGCTCTCCCATTGAACAGCAGCGGAGGCGGGCCCAAGGCCCGCCTCCGTTCCGTTAAAATTTCCCGTCAGGCATACTTCGCCACAATGGCGTTCAGATCCTCCCGGTGACTTTCGGACCACTGGGTCCAATTCTGGCCCGCCGCCGCAGCGGCCCTGCCCAGCTCCACCAGCAGAGCGGGGATGTCCCGCTCCAGGATGACCGCTCCCGCCTCGCCGAAGCGGGCCTGGTCCAGGGCGTCTTCCCCGGCCAGGAACAGCCGGAAGGCGGGCTGGGGCTTCTTGTCCTCTAGGCGCACGCCCCCTTGGAAGCCGATGGCCCCCACCTGGTGGGCGGCGCAGCTGGAGGGGCAGCCGGAAATCCGAATCTTCGGCAGGGCCCCGTCGGGGATGCCCGCCTCCCGGACCGCCGCCACGGCGGCCTGGAGCAGCCCCTGACTGTCCCGGACGCCCTGCTGGCACACCGTGGCTCCGATGCAGGCTATGCTGCATTCAAATTCCGTCCCGGCGCCGTCCTCTGTGAGGGCCAGGACTTTTTCCGCCTCAGCGGCGGGGAGGTTGATGATATACAGCGTCTCATCCGATCCCACCCGGCATTCCGCGTTGCAGAGGTCCTTGATGGCGGCGTACAGCTGGGCGGGCTTCTCCGCCGGAAGGAGGCCGCCGATGGGGTGATACTTCACCGTGTACATTCCCGGCTGCTTCTGCCGGATGGCCCGAGGGTGGTCCAGCGTCTCGTCTCCCCCGCAGACGTCGGCCGGGGCCTCCATCCGGCCCAGATCCAGCCCGCCCCGGGCCTTCAGGGCCTTCACGTTCTGGAGGAACGCCTCTTTGAGCCCCTCAGGACCCAGGGTGTCCTGCATAAAGCGGGTCCGGGCCTTGGCCCGGTTCTCATAGTTACCGTGCTGGCAGAAGGTGTCCACCATGGCCCGGATATAATACAACACCTCTCTGGGGTTCACGGCCTCGTCCACCAGCACGCCCATCCGGTGTCCCTGGGCCCCCAGGCCCCCGGCGATGCGGAGGGAGAAGGTCCCGTCGGCCTGGGCCCGGAAGCCCATGTCCCGGAAAGCGCTGTGTACGGAGTCGTCCACGCCGTTGGAAAAGGCGATTTTCAGCTTCCGGGGCATGTGGATATCCCTGCAGATGGAGAGCAGATAGTCCGTCGCCGCCGCCGCGTAGGGCGTGGGGTCGAAGCACTCCCCTTCCTGCACGCCGGAGAGGGGGCTGCACATGACGTTCCGCGGGTTGTCCCCGCCGCCGCCCCGGCACAGGATGCCCGCCTCGATGGCCTCCTCCATAATGGCGGGCGTCTGCTCCGCCGGGAGGTCATGGAGCTGCACCGTCTCGCAGGTGGTGAGCTTTATCCGTTGAACGCCGTATTTCTCCACCGTGTCCGCCAGGAATTTCAGCCGCTCCAGGGTCAGGCGGCCTCCCGGCATCCGCAGCCGGAGCATGTGCCTTTTCAGGTCCCGCTGGGCATAGCTGCCCATACCGCCGGAATAGCCCTTATAATCCTTCTTGTCGATTTTGCCCTCTTGGAACTCTTGGATCTTTCCGGAGAAGTCCTGAATCTCCTCCCGGTAAATCTGTACCCATTTGGAGTCTACCATAAAACGCCGTCCTCTTTCCATTCATCCCGCTCAGCGGCAGGAAATAACCGTGTTTATTTTATCACAAAGCCCTTCCGGCCGCAATCCCCAATCTCAGGTTTTCATTACAGCTCCTCAGGTTCCAGCACCCGAAAGCCGTTCTCTTTCAGCAGCCCGGCAAATATGCCCATACCCGGAACCCTCCGGCCGGAGAAGGTCCCGTCGTAAACCTCTCTTACGCCGCAGCTGGGACTCCGGGGCTGGAGCACGGCCAGTTCCGCGCCCTCCCGCCGGGCAATTTCCAAGGCCAGCTCCGCGCCCCGGCGGAACGCCCCATCCACGTTCCGTCCGTCCCTTGTCCTCACTACGCCGTCCGCGATCTCCGCCGGAGTCCGGGGCGTGGGCAGACCCCCCAGCGTCTCCGGGCAGACGGGCACGGCCTCATGGCCCCCTCGTTTCAGCCAGTCCAGCAGTTCGGGGCACAGGTTGTTTCCCCCGCTGTATTTGCAGTTCTCCCCCAGGAGGCAGGCGCTGACCAGCACTTTCATTCCGCCAGTCCCTCCAGGTAGTGGATGAACTGCTGGGCCGTCCGGCCGGAGAAGCCGCCGTGACGGACCTCCCAGGCATTGGCCTTGACCATCAGTTCCTTCTCGTCCATGCGGATGCCCTGCCGCTCCGCCAGAGCCCGGACGATGGCCTGGAACTCCTTGGGGCTGGGGGCGTTGTAGTTGATGGTCACGCCGAACCGGGCCGCCAGGGA
>CAMXKT010000164.1 GCA_947244595.1 uncultured Oscillibacter sp.
CCCTGGCCACCATCTCCGGCATGATCTGCGACGGAGCCAAGCCCTCCTGCGCGGCCAAGATCGCCGCCGCCGTGGACGCGGGCCTGCTGGGCTACAACATGTACCGCAGCGAGCAGCAGTTCCGGGGAGGGGAGGGCATCGTCTCCAAGGGCGTGGAAAACACCATCGCCAACATCGGCCGCCTGGGCCGCCTGGGCATGCGGGAGACGGACCGGGAGATCATCCGCATCATGACCGGCCAGCCCCCCAAGGCGTAAAAACTTTGCTTCCACCCGGCATGCGCATGGGCGGGCTCCGGCCCGCGTATGCTGGAAAGAGACCGCGGAGCGAAATTGAAATGTGTGTCAACACAGAAAGAGAGGAATCTTTATGGCCGCTGAGAAAAAGGGCATGAGCCTTCCCCTGAAGCTGCTGATCGGCATCGCCGTCGGCATCATCCTCGGATTGTTCCTGCCTGAGAGCGTCATGACCATCGTGGTCACCCTGAAGTACGTATTGAACCAGCTCATCATGTTCTGCGTGCCCCTGATCGTCATCGGCTTCATCGCCCCGTCCATCACCAAGATGGGTTCCAACGCCACCCGGATGCTGATGGTGGCCATCATCGTGGCCTATGTCAGCACGGTCCTGGCCACCTTCATGTCCATGGTGGCGGGCTATATCCTGGTGCCCTTCCTGCCCATCGCCTCCACCATGGAGGGGCTGAAGGAGCTGCCGGGCGTTGCCTTCCAGCTGGACATTCCCCAGATCATGCCCGTGATGAGCGCCCTGGTTTTCTCCGTCCTCATCGGCCTGGCCGCCGTGTGGACCAAGGCGAAGACCATCACCGCCGTGCTCCAGGAGTTCCAGAACATCGTTTTGAGCGTGGTCAAGAAGGTGGTCATCCCCATCCTGCCCTTCTTCATCGCCCTGACCTTCTGCGGACTCTCCTACGACGGCACCATCACCAAGCAGTTCCCCGCCTTCATCCTGGCCATCGTTATCGTCATGGCGGGCCACTACATCTGGATGGCCGTGCTGTACGGCTTCGCCGGTATGTACTCCGGCCGCAGCGCCATTGAGGTGGTGAAGTACTACGGCCCCGCCTACCTGACCGCCGTGGGCACCATGAGTTCCGCCGCCACCCTGGCCGTGGCCCTGGACTGCGCCCGGAAGAGCAAAAGCCTCCGCCCCGACATGGTGGAGTTCGGTATCCCCCTGTTCGCCAACATCCACCTCTGCGGCTCCGCCCTGACGGAGACCTTCTTCGTCATGATCGTCTCCAAGGTGCTTTACGGCCAACTGCCTAACGTGGGCAATATGGTCCTCTTCATCCTGTTGCTGGGCATCTTCGCTATTGGTGCCCCCGGCGTCCCCGGCGGCACGGTCATGGCCTCCCTGGGCCTCATCACCGGCGTCCTGGGCTTCGACGGCGACGGCACCGCCCTGATGCTGGCTATCTTCGCCCTCCAGGACAGCTTCGGCACTGCCTGCAACGTCACCGGCGACGGCGCCCTGACCCTGATCCTGACCGGCTACGCGGAAAAGCACGGCATCAAGGAGCAGGCCATCAAGGCAGTGGACCTCTGATACCCGTTTGGAAACCTCAGACAAGACCTGAAACGGACCGAGCCCCCGGATACTCCGGGGGCTCGGCCTGTTTTCCAGGGGTCTCTTATGGATTTTGGGCAGATTGTTTTAAATGTCTGGCAATTTCTTATGCTATTTATGTATTGCTTTCCAGAAAATGAACGATTATAATGGTAAGGCATTTAGGCAAACGTTTGCCAAGCGGACGGCGGAGACTCCCGCCCCGTAGACGCAAAGAAAAACGGAGGAATGAAAATGAGCAAAAAATACTGCTACCTGTTCACCGAAGGCAACGCCAACATGCGGGAGCTGCTGGGCGGCAAGGGCGCGAACCTGGCCGAGATGACCAACATCGGCCTGCCCGTTCCCCAGGGCTTTACCATCACCACCGAGGCCTGCACCCAGTACTATGAGGACGGCCAGAAAATCAACGAGTCGATCATGGCCGAAATTATGGAGTATATCACCAAAATGGAGGAAATCACCGGCAAGAAGTTCGGCGACCTGGAGAACCCCCTGCTGGTCTCCGTCCGCTCCGGTGCCCGGGCCTCCATGCCCGGCATGATGGACACCATCCTGAACTTAGGGCTGAACGAGGACGTGGTCCAGGTTTTGATCCGCAAGTCCGGCAATCCCCGCTGGGCCTGGGACTGCTATCGCCGCTTCATCCAGATGTACTCCGACGTGGTCATGGAAGTGGGCAAGAAGTACTTCGAGCAGCTCATTGACCAGATGAAGGAAAAGAAGGGCGTCACCCAGGACGTGGACCTGACCGCCGAGGATCTCCAGGAGCTGGCGGGCCAGTTTAAGGCCGAGTACAAGTCCAAGCTGGGCGTGGACTTCCCCACCGACCCCAAGGAGCAACTGATGGGCGCCATCAAGGCCGTGTTCCGCTCCTGGGACAACCCTCGCGCAAACGTTTACCGCCGGGACAACGACATCCCCTATTCCTGGGGCACCGCCGTCAACGTCCAGTCCATGGCCTTCGGCAACATGGGCGACGACTGCGGCACCGGCGTGGCCTTCACCCGCAACCCCGCCACCGG
>CAMXKT010000165.1 GCA_947244595.1 uncultured Oscillibacter sp.
TGGCCACGTTGGTGACGCCGTTTTCGGTCTTGAAGCCCGGGCCCTGGGCCACGTTCCGGTGGCAGGCCTTGATCACCAGGGGAGCGCCGATCTCGCCGGAGTCGATGATCCGCTTCATCTCCGCGTAGCCCCGGTCGTAGTGACGCATGAAGCCCACCTGGACCAGCCGCTTGCCGATCTCCAGCTCCCGGTTGATGATCTCTTCGCAGTCCTTGGCGTTCTGGCTCAGGGGCTTCTCGCAGAAGCACCACTTTTCCTCGGCCAGAGTCTTCATGACATAGTCATGATGGGTGGGGTCGATGGAGGTGATGACCACGGCTTCCACGTCGGGGTCCTTGATCATTCCGTCGCAGTCGTTTCCGAAAGAGCGGATTCCGTATTTGGCGGCGGTTTCGTCGGCAGCGGCGGCTACGTAGTCCGAGACGGCCACGACGGTGGCGCCGGGGACGGTCTCGATGATGCGGCGGCAGTGGTCCTTGCCGATGGCTCCGCAGCCGATGATGCCGATTTTCAGAACTTTGTCCATGATAATCAACCTTCCTTTTTAATAGTAAAATAAGGTGTTTCGATTCGTGCCGGGCGGGCTTTGCCTGTCCGGCGCACCGCTGCCCGCGCCATGGGTTGCGCGGGAGAGGGGGTTCAGCGGAGGCGGGGCTCCGCCGGAGCGTCTAAGGGGGACAAAGTCCCCCTTGGACTTTTTTTAATACTTCCGGGCCTCGTCGCGGCCTTCCTTGACGCCCTTCCAGGCCTCCCGGACAGACTCCTTCACGGATACGTCGGCAAGGCCCACGTTCCACCAGGACTCATAGCCGTCGGTCATGGTCTTGGGGATAACCTTCAGATCGAACAGGCAGGCCACGGTCTGCTTCTTGGCGTCCTCCAGGGCGGCTTCCAGCTCGGCGATGGTCCGGCAGGTGTAGGTCTTCAGGCCGTAGCCCTCACCCACCTTGGCGTAGTCCACGGGAATCAAGTCCCCGGTGGGCTTCTTGCCGTCGGTGTAGCGGAACTCCGTGGCCAGGCTTCCGATGCCGTGGTTCATTTCCAGGTTGTTGATGCAACCGAATCCGCAGTTGTCGAAGACCAGGATGTTGACCTTCTGCTTTTCCTGCTGGATGGTCATGATCTCGCTGTGGAGCATCTGGAAGCTGGAGTCGCCGACGACGCAGTAGACCTCGCTCTCCGGCTCGGCGAACTTCACGCCCAAAGTCGCGGCAACTTCATAGCCCATGCAGGAGTAGCCGTACTCGGCGTGGTAGCCGCCCCGCTTGTCGGTGGTCCACATCCGCTGCATGCAGCTGGGCAGAGACCCGCCCGCCGTGATGATGATGGCGTCCTTGTCGATCACCCGCCGGATGGCCGCCAGGGCCCCGGTCTGGGTGATCTTGCCGTTGGTCAGCTTCACGAACTCGGGCACGGTACGGGGATCCCGGGCCTTGATGATGGGATCAAAGTCGTCCCCAGTGTACTCGATGGCGCCCAGGCGCTCCATCTCCTTGGCCCAGACGGCCTTGGCCTCGGTGATCTCGTTGGTGTAGGCGGACTTGTACCCCTTGGCCCGGAGCTTCTCCGCCAGGGCCTGGACGGTGACTTTCGCGTCGCCCACGGCCTTCACCGCGTCCATTTTGTAGGCGTGGAAGCGGCAGTTGTTGATGGTGACGAATTTCACGCCGGGGTGTTTATACAGGCGCTTAGAGCTAGTGGTAAAGTCGCTGAGGCGGGAGCCGATGGCGATGACCACGTCCGCGTCCCCAGCGATGTGGTTGGAGGCGTAGGTTCCGGTTACGCCGATGCCGCCCAAGCACATGGGATGGCTGGACTTGCAGGCGCTCTTGCCCGCCTGGGTCTCGCCGAAGGGGATCTGGAACTCGTCGCAGAAGCTCTCCACAGCCTCGCCGGCGTCGGAGTAGCGCACGCCGCCGCCCACGATCACCAGGGGCTTCTTGGCTCCGGCGATGATCTCGGCGATGTCCTCCAGCTCCTCTTCCACGGCCACGGGCCGGGTAATGCGGTGGACCCGCTTCTCAAAGAAGTAATTGGGGAAGTCGTAGCTCTCGCCCTCCACGTCCTGGGGCAGGGCGATGCAGCACGCGCCGGTCTCGGCGGGGTCGGTGAGGACCCGCATGGCGTTGATGAGGGCGGTCATGACCTGCTCGGGGCGGGTGACCCGGTCCCAGTACTTGCAGACGGGCTTGAAGGCGTCGTTGGTGGAGACGGCCAGGCTGCTGCTCTGCTCCAGCTGCTGGAGCACGGGGTCCGGCTGGCGAGAAGCGAAGGTGTCCGCCGGGAAGACCAGCAGGGGGATGTTGTTGACCGTGGCGGTCGCGCAGGCCGTCACCATGTTGGCCGCGCCGGGTCCCACGGAGGAGGAGCAGGCGATGATGCGCTTGCGGCAGTTCTGCTTGGCAAAGGCGATGGCCGCGTGGCACATGCCCTGCTCGTTCCGGCCCTGCATGACGCGCAGGCCGCCGGGGTTGGTGTCCAGGGCCTCGCCCAGGCCCACGGCGATGCCGTGGCCGAAGATGGTGAAGAAGCCCTCCACGAATTTGGTCTCCACGCCGTCCATGGAGACGTACTGGTTATCCAGGAACTTCACGATGGCCTGGGC
>CAMXKT010000166.1 GCA_947244595.1 uncultured Oscillibacter sp.
TCGCTATTTTGTTGATTTAGCGCAGTCGGTCATATTTTTCAAACAAGCCCTAGTACCGGTTCCGAATCACGTCCCTGTGGGACCCATCCGCCAGGTCCACGAACCGGACGAACAGGGAGACCTTATTCTCCGGGTTCAAAGCCTCCCAGACCTGGTCCGCCAGGGCCTCGGGGGTCTCCGCGTCCAGGGTTACCCGCTCCGGGTCCCCGGCGAAGGAGGGCAGGGGATTCCCGTCCCCCATGTAGGTGTGGATAAAGCGGCCCTCGCCGGGGAAGGGGGCGTCGTAGTCGTAGAAATACCGGCAGCAACAGGCGGGGTCTCCTTCCGCGCTCTTCAAAATGGAGAGCTGGAAGCCGCCGTCGGGGCTCAGCAGGCCGGAGATCCGGGGGGTCCAGTTGGGTTCGTCCGGCTCAAAAGTCCTGGTCTTCAAGGCCTCGGCGAAGGTGCGGCCCTCCAGCAGATAGTCCCGGACGGTGTCCGTCTGGTCGCCGTTGGTGACAACGAGGTCCCGGCCAACTTTACGGACCGGGTGGTAGATGATGAGGCTGGGGTCCGTCATCTTGGCGGGATCGTGGGCCTCCGTGCGGATGCCGTCCTCCGTGGGGACGAACACCCGGTTCCGGGAGTTCTCGCTCCGGCCCATGATGAAGTACACGGCCACGGCGTATTTTCCGTCCGCGCTTTTCCCCAGGACGATGCCCCGCCCGGGGTAGGGGTTGCCTTTCAGCAGGTCGAGAAGGTTCAGCTTTTCCATATGTATGTCCTCCGTTCATTCCGTTGATGGTTCTTCCTTCCAGATGACCCCCAGGGCGCCGTACTCCCTGCCGTCCTTCAGGACGGCGGAGCTCACATACTCCGTTCCGCCGTCCTCTCTGGTAAACAGCAGGGCATAGCGGGCCTCGCCGTTCTCCGGGGCCAGCTCGTAGTACCGCCCGCCATAACTCTCCGCGTTGGGCGGGCCGAAGCGCTGCTGGAAGGCGTCCCAGCGGGTCTCCTGCTCCAAAAATCCCAGCAGGTCTTCCTGGGTAATGGTCCGGTCACAGGGGGTGAAGAGGTAAGGTTGGTCCCCGATGCGCCGGGTCTCCCCCTCCACGGCGGGCGCGGTGACCACGGCGAGGCCGTCCCCCAGGTCCAGGGTGTTCCGGTAGTAGTCCGGGTGGCACTTGGCCGCCTCCGTGGCCAGGACGACCCTCTTGAGCCCCGCGTTTTCGGGGTGGTCCTCGTCCGTCGTTACATAGCTGAAGGAGCAGTAGTAGTTCACGCCCCCGCAGACCACGGGGAAGCTGTTGTGAACGTTGACCATGGTCCTGCGGCCATATTTCTGGTGCTGGGAGGACCCCACGGGGGAAAGCATCTCGCAGTCCTCCGTGGGCCCGGGATACAGGGCGAAGAGGTCCTCAATGGCGGCGTCCAGGGCCTCCCCCTGTACCTGGACGTTGGGGGAGAACATGGCCTTGACCGCCTGGGCGTCCCGGGCGTCCACGGCGGCGAAAAACTCGTCGATGGGGTCCTGGAGGCTCCAGCGGCGGCTGTTCACCCGGTCCGCGGCCGCCTGCAGGGCCTCCTGGGCTCCCTGGGGCAGGGCCTCCACGGCCCCCTGGACCAGCCCGCAGCCGGACAGGATCAGAATCAGGGCCAGGGCCCCCAGCGCCCGCCTCATTCCTCCCCCTCCCAGGGCATGGCCAGCAGCTTCTTCCGCTCCCGCCAGTCGGGGAGGTATCGTTCCAGCAGGGCGTAAAACCCGGGCCCGTGGTTCTTCTCCCGGATGTGGCAGAGCTCGTGGACCACCACCAGCTCCACGGCCTCCTCCGGGCAGTTCATGAGGAAGCAGGAGAAGCACAGGCCGTTCTTTGCCGAGCAGCTCCCATAGCGCTTCCGGGCCGTGGTGACCTTAAAGCCGGTGGGGGCCAGGCCCATTTGTTCGCTCCAGTATGCGATTTTCCCCGGCAGCTCCGCCCGGGCCCGGGCCTTTAAGGCCTCGATCTCCGCCGCCGTGGGAGCGGGGGGACGGCGGGCGGCCCGCTCCCTCTGGGCCGCCAGGTGCTTTTCGATCCAGGCGGCGTGGGCCGCCACAAAGGCGTCAATCCGGGTCTGGGGGCACCGCAGAGGGGACCGGACCAGCAGCCGCCCGCCGGGGGTGATCTCCAGGGCCAGGGTCTTCCGCCGGGAGCGGATGAGTTCGTAAGTTTCAGAGTTCTTCAAGATGGTTCTCCGTTGCCGTCGCTCCGGCCTGGCCTAAAAATTTTTCTTCCCCTTGGCGGTGTCGCAGTAGGCGCAGCGGTAGACGTGCTTCTCCGGGTCGCTGAGGAGGAAGATGGCGTCCAGCTGGGGTTCCGCCACAGTGATGCACCGGGGGTTCTTGCAGCGAATGATATTCACCAGCTTTTTCGGGGGCTCCAGGCGGCGCTTCTCCACCCGCTCCCCGTTTCGGATGACGTTCACCGTGATCTTGTCGTCGATATAGCCCAGAACGTCCACGTCCACCTCCAGGGGGGAGTCAATTTTGATGATGTCCTTTTTCCCCATGCGGCCGGAGCGGACGTTTTTGATGATGGCCACGGAGCAGTCCAGCCGGTCCAGGTGGAGGTAT
>CAMXKT010000167.1 GCA_947244595.1 uncultured Oscillibacter sp.
TTTTTGTTGATTTCCTCCATCTGGTTGGTGATGTCGTCCAGCCCGTCGAGATTGTCTCCGGCCACCAGGGCGCTCGCCTGGTCCGACAGGGTTCTCTTTTTTGCCCGCAGCTCCGTGATTTTTTCCATGAAGTCCATGCTGTTACCTGCCTTTCAAAATTTAGTAGCTTGCAAGCGCCCGGATTTTTGCCAGGGCGCGTCTTGCCTGTTCTTTCTGCGAGGCGGCCTCCCGCTCCGCCGCCACGTGGTCCTGGTACTTTCGCCGCATGGCCTCCGTAAGACGGATACGGCCTCCCGCCGCCGCCACGAAGGCGGCGGGGTCCCCCTCCGGCTCCGGCAGGCCCACCACTTCATCAATCAGCCCATATCCCAGGGCCCGGGAAGGCGTGATCCAGATGTCGCGGTTCATCAGGGCGATCAGCTCTTCCCTGGGCCGCGCGCTCCCTCGGGCCTCGTACATCTCCAGGATGCAGTCCCTGGCGCTGCGCAGGGCCTCGGCGGAGCGCTCCATCTCCCGGTGATCTCCCGAGGCGGCGCCGCTGGGATTGTGGTAGCACAGCAGAGCGCCTGGTTCGCTCTGGATCACGTCGCAGCCGGAGGCCGCCAGCGTGGCGGCGGAGGCTCCGAGGCCCTGGAACAGCGCCACGGTCTTCCCGGAGTACCGGCGCAGCATGGAGCGGATCTCGCCGCCCACGCTCATGTCTCCGCCGGGGGAGTTGATCAGCAGCGTTACCTCCTCGCCGCCGGCGGCCTCCAGGGCCGCCTGGATGTCCATGGGGGCGGTGACGTCCCGCCAGCCCCACCAGCGCAGCACGTCGGCGCTGTCGTTGTCCCACAGTTCCCCACGCAGGGCGATATCAGCCATTATCCGTCTCTCCTCTCAAAATAGATTCCAGCGAGCCAAGGTTTTTTGTCGCCAGGAACTGCCCGCCAAGACCCCCGGGAATGGGGTTCCGCTCCTCCAGGCCCCGGCACTCGTCCGGGTTCATGATGCCATGTTCAACCATTTTGGCGTAGAACTCCGCCCTGGACTGGTCGTCGCCCCGCATCAGCACGGAGAGATTTCCCTTGAAGTAGAGTCCTTCCGCCCGCTGGAAGCTCAGCAGGCACTTGAAGGAGTTCTCTTGTTCCCACTGGATCACATAGGGCGCGAGGGTGTCCTGCACAAATACCACCCGCTGCTGGGCGTTGCTCTCGTAGGATTCCTTCCCGCTTTGCAGCATGTGCTTGGGAATGCCGGTGAAGCGGCTGACCTCCTCCACGCTGAAGGCCCGGCTCTCGATGTACTGGGCGTCGGACTGCTTCAGCCCGATGGGCGTGTACTTATAGCCTCTGGTCAGCACCGCCACCTTGAAGGCGTCGTCTCCATAGGGGTTATAGCTGGCGAACTGCTTCTTGACCCGTTCCCGGTCCTCCCGGTTCAGGTCTGTGTCCACCTCCACGATGCCGGAGATCATGGCGCCGTTCTGGTAGAACTTCCGCCCGTACTGCTGGGCCGCGCCCTCCGCTCCGATGGTCTCTCTGGCCAGGTCTAAAAGGCCCCGGCCCCGGATGCCGTCATAGCTCTCGAAGAACAGGAAACTCAGCTCATAGCCGGTGAAGGTTCGGGACACGCCGTCCACGCTGTAATCGTAGAAATACTGCCCTGTTTCAGGGTCCCGCCGGATATGACAGCACTCTGTCGGCAGAGGGACGCGCTCCACGATGCGCCCGCCGCCGTCCCGCCGGTTCCACACCGCGCCGAAGCCGTGCCAGAAGGCGTTGGACATCACCGTCCGCCCCAGCATGTAGGGGGTCATGTTGTCGTTGGGCCGGACCTTGAAAACCCGATCCATCCAAAGGTCGTGCGCCGGGACCCGGGCGTCCCCGTCCTTGCGGTAGAGGGAAAAGGGGATCATGCCGAAATCGTTGCACAAAATGCGGTGGGCGGCCGCTACCGGGCTCAGCTGTTCCGCCCCCCGGATGCCGGTGTCGTACTCTCCGCCGGAGAGGAAGATGTCTTTGAAACGCTGGGCGGTTTCCTCCCAGCTCAGACGGGCCCACTCCGCCGCCCTGGGCCGCCCCAGGGAATTTCTCAGCAGCATCGCGCTACCTCCTTCCCGCCCTGGCTACCAGGACAGAGAACAGGACCAGGCACCCGCCGGCTGTGGCCAGCCCCGCCGCCGCGCCCCAGCGGAGCGCCGCCGCCGCGACAAAGCAGACGCCGCCGGAGACCATCAGCAGGTCGTCCAGGTACAGGCCCAGAAACGACAGGGCTTTCCGCCGCCGTTCCGCCCGCCGTTCCGGGTTTTTCCGTTTCCATAGGTTCAAAGGCTCCAATCCTCCTCCAGCTTTGATGTATCGAATGGGTGCTGCGCTCTGTAGGCCAGCCACGCCGCCACGGCGATGACCCAGGCCACCGTGACGTCGATGCGCCCGACGCTCCGGTCCTTCATGGGCTTCATGTTCTCGTTCCCGTCCACCGCGCAGCGGACATTCCCGAAGCACCACCGGGCGCAGGTATTGTGAACATGGAGCATCTCCCGGCCCCGCAGCATCCGCTCGATCTCCTTCATGGCCGGGCTCATGCCCACCATGGTCTGGG
>CAMXKT010000168.1 GCA_947244595.1 uncultured Oscillibacter sp.
CCGGCGGTGGCGGAGTTGCCGCCGCCGCCCAGGGCCTCCAGGATGACTTGGACGTTGATCTCTCCCAGGGACCGGCCGCTCATCTGGATGGCCGTTCCGCTGCGGTACACCACGAAGGAGGCCTTGACCCCCTTCAAGGTCAAAAGCTCGTCCGCCGCCTGGGCGGCGGCCACCCGGTCCACGCCGTCCTGATTCACCACGGCCAGGGCCACGTCCGGCCGGTAGAGCTCCGCCTTGCGGATCACGTCGTACTTGGACACCATGCCGTCCAGGTCCCCCTGGAACAGGCGCTGCACGTCCGCCGTGTCGGCCCCCGCCCGGCGGAGGAAGGCCGCCGCCTCGAAGGTCCGGCCCCCGGTGCGGAGAACGAAGTGCTTGGTGTCCAGCACGATGCCGGCGAGCAGGGCCTCCGCCTCCTCCCGCAGGAGATCCGACGGCTCCACTAAATATTGCAGCAGCTCCGACACCAGCTCCGACGCCGAGGAGGCGTAGGGCTCGTGGAAGCTGAAGGCGGCGTTTTCGATATAGCTGGCGGCCCGGCGGTGGTGGTCGATGACCGCCACCCGGCTGCTGGACTCCAGAATCTGGGGGCTCTCCACCAGGTCCGGCCGGTTGGTGTCCACCACCACCAGCAGCGTCCCGGGACGCATCTTGACAAATGCCTCCGTCGGGTTCACGAACACGTTCTCATACTCCGGCAGGGCACGCAGCATGGACAGCACGGACTGGGCGGCGTTCTTCTCCTGGTCGATGACGACCTGGGCTCTCCGGCCCAGCTTCCGGGCGGCGCAGCACACGCCCACGGCGGCGCCCACCGCGTCCATGTCGGCGTAGCTGTGGCCCATGACGTAGATGTCTGCGGAGTCCGCCAGCAGCTCGCCCAGGGCGTTGGCCATGACCCGGGACTTGACCTTGGTGCGCTTTTCCGTGGTCTTGGCCCGGCCGCCGTAGAAGGCGAAGTCCGTCTTCCCCCGGACCACCGCCTGGTCTCCGCCCCGGCTCAGGGCCATTTCCAGGGAGAGGGCGGCGTTCTTGTACAGCGCCGGAATGCTGTCCGCCTCCCGGCCCAGGCCGATGGAGAGGGTGGGGTGGCCGCCCTCGCCCACCTTGATGTCCCGCATGGCGTCCAGCACGGAGAATTTCTCCTCCACAAAGTGGCTGTAGTACCGTTCCTCAAAGAGGAAAAGGTAGTGGTCCCGCTCCGTCTTGATCAGCAGGCCGTTGCCCACGGCGGCCCAGCTGCTGAGCTTTTCGTCGATCTGGGCCAGGACGGCGCTGCGCTGGGTGTCGGCGCAGGCGTTCATCATATCTTCGTAGTTGTCCACCATGACGATGCCCACCACCAGCCGGGTGGCGTCGTAATCCTCCCGGAGATGGTCCATCTCCGTGGTATCCACCCAGTAGGTGGTGGCTACCAGATTCTGTTCCCCGCTGCGGCCCTTGGCCCGGGCAAGGCTGCCGTAGACCCGGAAACGGCGGTTGTTCATGTGGACCCGCTCCGGACACTCCTGCCGTCCCTCCAGCAGCCACTGGACGGGGAACTCCGGGGCGGCGTCCTCCACCTTCATCTCGAAGAGGTGCTCCCGGACCCCGGCCAGCTGGAGAAAGTTCTCGTTGCTCCAGATCACCTCCCCGGTGTCGGGGCGGAAGACCATGATGGGCAGGGGGGAGTTGATCAGGGTGGACTTGCTGGCCGTGTCCACGTTTCCGGTTACGTTGTCGATATACTGCAGGACGCTCTGCCGCCGCTTTTTGTTGCTGCGGACAAAGTAGGCGTACAGCGCCACGGTGGCCACGCCCTCCGCCAGGGCCAGGGGGGGGCTGACAGTGACGGCGGCCAGAGTGAAAGCCAGAAGGCAGAGGAAATAAAATTGGAGATTGGGCTCCAGCAGGCGGGAGAGCTTCTTATTGTTCATGGCGGCGCTCCTTGATTCCTTGATGAAGAAGTGGGCATACCAACAGATTCTATTAGTATAGCAGTTTCCGGCGAAAAACACAAGTCTTGGACCAGGGCAATTTTCCCCTTGACATTTTCGGATTTTTCCTGTAAACTAAGCAACATTGTAAAGCGGCTTGGCTTTACACAGAGGAAGGGGGCTCCTTGTGAAGAATCAGACCTATCGCATGACGATGCTCTACGATTTTTACGGAGAGCTCCTGACCGAGCGGCAGAAGGAATTTTTTGACCTCTATTATAATGAGGACCTCTCTCTGGCCGAGATCGCCGAGAACGCGGGCATCTCCCGCCAGGGCGTCCGGGACGTCATCGTCCGGGCCGAGGCCGCCATGCAGGAGGTGGAGGACAAGACCGGCATCATCAAGCGCTTCCTGACCCGGAGCGCCCACGTGGACGCCATCGCCGCCGCCGCCGAGGAGATCTCCACGCTGAACTACCGCTATTACGAGGACCGGCGCCTGACGGAGCTGGCGGATACCATTCGCCGGGAAGCCGCCGCCTTAAAGGAATGAGCTTATGGCATTTGAAGGATTGACCGAAAAACTGAACGCCGCCTTTAAGCGCCTCCGGGGCAAGGGCCGCCTGACGGAAAACGACGTCCGGGAGGCCATGCGGGAGGTCCGC
>CAMXKT010000169.1 GCA_947244595.1 uncultured Oscillibacter sp.
AGGTCCACGGCATGAGCCAGCGGGGCGGCAGCGTCTCCACCCAGGTCCACTGGGGTGAGAAGGTCTATTCCCCCGTCATCGGCCCCGGCGCGGCGGACATCCTGGTGGCCTTCGAGAAGATGGAGGCCGTCCGCTACGCGGAGTTTCTCAAGCCCGGCGGCGTGGCCGTTATCAACGATTACGAGCTGCCCTCCTCCACCATCGCGGCGGGCCTTTGCGCGTACCCCGCCGGATGCCTGGAGGCTATGGAATCCCACTTCCGCTGCGTGACCCTGGACGCGGCGGCGGAGGCGGTGAAGCTGGGCAGCGCCAAGTGCATGAACGTGGTGCTGTTCGGAGCCATGGCCAAGGCGCTGGACCTGGACCGCATCGACTGGGAGGACGTGATCTCCAAGGTGGTCCCCCAGAAGTTTTTGGAACTGAACCTGGCCGCCTACCGGGCGGGCCGGACGGCGGTGAAGTAAGGAGGCCGACATGCTGCAGGACCAATACCGGCAGAAGCTGCGCACTCCGGAACAGGCGGTCCAAGTGGTGAAAAGCGGGGACTGGGTGGACTACACCACCAACGTCTGCTTTCCGCCCCTTTTGGACGCCGCCCTGGCCAAGCGCCGGGATGAGCTGACCGATGTGAAGATCCGGGGGAACTTGCTCTTCGGGCCCATCCAGACGGTGGAGTGCGATCCCAGCCGGGAGCATTTCCTCTACAACTCCTGGCACTGCTCCGCCTACGAGCGGAAGCTCTGCGACCAGGATTTGTGCAACTATATCCCCATGGTTTTCCGGAACGTCGTGCCCTATTACCGCCATTTCCTGACGGTGAACGTGGCCATGATGTGCGTTCCGCCCATGGACAAGCACGGGTATTTCAACCTCTCCTGCGCTACCGGCGTCGCCCGGGGCATTCTGGAGAAGGCGGACGTCGTGATTCTGGAAGTTAATGAGCGCCTGCCCCACATCCTGGGCGGCTTCGACGAGTTCATCCACCTTTCGGAGGTGGACTATGTGGTGGAGGGTCCCCACGATCCCCTGCCCCAGTTCCCGGTGGCGAAGGCCACGGAAGAGGACCGGAGGATCGCGGAGCGGATCGTCCCCTTTGTCAAGGACGGGGCCACTCTCCAGCTGGGCATCGGGGCCATGCCCAACGTGGTGGGCTCCCTGCTGGCCCAGTCGGATTTGAAGGACCTGGGTATGCACACGGAGCTCTGCGGCGACGCCTATTACCAGCTCTACAAGGCCGGGAAGCTGACCAACGCCCGGAAGACCATCCACCGAAACAAGGGCATGACCGGCATCGTCTTCGGCTCCCAGGATCTCTACGACTGGGTGGACCGGAATCCCTTTGTGACGGTGGCTCCTCTGGAGTATGTCAACGCTCCGGAGACCATCGCCCAGCTGGACGACATGATCTCCATCAACAGCTGCATCGCCGTGGACCTCTACGGGCAGACCTGCGCGGAGAGCGCGGGCCTCCGGCACATCAGCGGTACGGGGGGCCAGCTGGACTACCTCACCGGCGCGGCCATGTCCCGGGGGGGAAAGGCGTTCATCTGCATGACCTCGTCCTTTGTGGACAAGGGCGGCGTCCGCCGCTCCCGGATCGTCCCTCATTTCGGCGGGGACATCATCACGGGGCCCCGGAGCCAGGCCTATTACATCGTCACGGAATACGGCGCGGCAAACCTGGTGGGGCGGTCCACCTGGGAGCGGGCGGAGCTGCTGGTCTCCATCGCCCACCCCGATTTCCGGGACGAGCTCATCGCCGCCGCCCAGGAGCAGAAGATCTGGCGGCGGTCCAACAGACGATAAGGAGGAGGAAACATGCTCAATCAGTACATGCTGGCCCTGGGCCAGACCCGCTCCTGCATCCGGGAGCTGTTCGAGTACGGCATCCGGCAGAAAGCCGCCGGGGAGACGGTTTACGACTTCTCCATCGGCAACCCCTCCATCCCCGCTCCGCCGGAGGTCAACGAGACCTTTGTCTCCATCCTCCGGAACTCGGACAGCCTGACGGTCCACGGCTACACCCAGGCCCCCGGCGCCATGGACGCCCGGCGGGCCGTGGCGGAGGAGCTGAACAGCCGCTATGGCTCGGACCTTCGGGGGGAGAACATCTTCTTCACCTGCGGCGCGGCTCCCGCGCTGACGTCCGTCGTCCGGGCCCTGGCGGTGGAGGGGGCGGAGATCCTGTCCATCGCGCCCTACTTCGCCGAGTACCGCCCCTTCGTGGAGGGCAACGGGGCGGCCTTCGTCCCGGTCCCCGCCGACAGGAAAGCCTTTCAAATCGACTGCGCCGCCCTGGAGGAACGGATCACGGCTCATACCCAGGCGGTGATCGTCAACTCCCCGAACAATCCCTCCGGGGTCGTCTACACCCGGGAGACCCTGGAAAGATTGGCGGAGGTGCTGACCCGCAAGAGCCGGGAGCTGGGACACCCCATCTACATCATCTCCGACGAGCCCTACCGGGAGCTGGTGTACGACGGAGCGGAGGTCCCGTTCCTCCCCGATATCTATCCCAACACCGTCATCTGCTACTCCTACTCCAAGTCCCTCTCCATGCCCGGCGAGCGCATCGG
>CAMXKT010000170.1 GCA_947244595.1 uncultured Oscillibacter sp.
ATGCCGTGGTTGATGCAGGGGGCGTAGGCCACAATCAGGGACGGCCCGTCGTGGGCCTCCGCCTCCCGGAGGGCCTTGATGTACTGGGCGGGGTCCGCCCCCAGGGCCACGGATGCAACATACACGTTCTGGTATTGGGTGGCCAGCATCCCCAGGTCCTTTTTCTCCGTCCGCTTGCCCGCGGCGGCGAACTGGGCCACCGCGCCGAAGGGCGTGGCCTTGGAGGATTGTCCGCCGGTGTTGGAGTAGACCTCCGTGTCCACCACCAGGATGTTCACGTCCTCCCCGGAGGCCAGTACGTGGTCCAACCCGCCATAGCCGATGTCATAGGCCCAGCCGTCGCCGCCGTACATCCACATGCTCTTTTTGACAAGCTGGTCCTGGGCCTTCCGGACGGCCTCCACCTTCTCGCCGGTTTCGGGGGTGTTTTTCAGGGCCTCGATCACCGCGTCGCTGAGCTCGATGGTCCGCTCCTTGTCCTCAAAGCCGTCCAGCCAGGCGGACAGGGCCGCTTTCAGGCTTTCGTCCTTCGTCTCCTCCAGCAGCTCCCGGGCCTCCCGCTGGAGGCGGAGCCGCTGCTGGCGGACGCTGAGAACCATGCCCAGGGAGTACTCGGCGTTGTTTTCAAAGAGGGAGTTGGAGAGGGCCGGGCCCCGTCCGTTGGGCTTGGTGGTGTAGGGATAGCTGGGGACGCTGAAGCCCCAGGCCTGGGTGCAGCCCGTGGCGTTGGCCACCACCATCCGCTCGCCGAAGAGCTGGGTGAGGAGCTTCATGTAAGGCGTCTCGCCGCAGCCCGCGCAGGCCCCGGAGAACTCCAGCAGAGGCTGCTCGTACTGGCTTCCCTTGACGGTGAACTTGTTCATGGGATTCCGCTTGGGGGAGAGGGAGAGGCTGTAGTCCCAATTGGGCTGCTCCGGCATCTCCTCCTCGATGGGCTTCATGACGATGGCCTTTTCCTTGGCAATGCAGGCGGCGGCGCAGGTGCCGCAGCCGGTGCAGTCCAGGGGATCGATCTGAATGCGGAACCGCAGGCCCTCGAAGCCCTTGCCCTTGGCCTCCTTGGTCATATAGCCCGCCGGGGCCTTCTGGACCTCCTCCTCGTTGAGCAGGAAGGGCCGGATGGCGGCGTGGGGACACATGAGGGAGCACAGGTTGCATCCGATGCAGTTCTCGGGAATCCAGCTGGCCACATGGGAGGCGAAGCCCCGCTTTTCGTACCTTGAGGTAGCCATGGGGACGCTGCCGTCCGCCGCATCCTTGAAGGCGCTGACAGGGAGGCTGTCGCCCTTCTGGGCGTTGACGGCCCGCATGACCGTCCGGACATACCAGGGGGAGGTGGTGTCCTTCTCCTCCGGCTCGTCGATGAGGTCCGCCCAGGCGGCGGGGACGGTGATCTCATGGAGGCCCGCCAGGCCCGCGTCCACGGCGGCGCAGTTCATATTGACCACCTTTTCGCCTTTGCGGCCGTAGGTCTTTTGGATGGCGGCCTTCATGTAGTCCACGGCCCGGTCCACCGGCAGGACGCCGGAAAGCTTGAAGAAGGCGGCCTGCAGGACGCTGTTGGTCCGGTTCCCCAGGCCGATGGCCTCGGCGGCGGCATTGGCGTCGATGGTGTAGAATTTCGCTTTCCGCTCCGCCAGGAGGCGTTTGACCTTATTGGGCAGATGGGTCTCCAGGTCGGCGTCGGGCCAGTTGCAGTTCAGGAGGAAGGTTCCGCCGGGCTTGAGCTCGTTCACGATGTCATATTTTGCGATATAGCTCTGGTTGTGGCAGGCGATGAAGTCCGCCATGGTGACATAGTATGTAGAGAGAATCGGGGTGTGGCCGAAGCGGAGGTGGCTCTTTGTCACGCCGCCGGATTTCTTGGTGTCGTACTCAAAGTAGGCCTGGACGTATTGGTCCGTATTGTCCCCGATGATCTTGATGGAGTTTTTGTTGGCCCCCACGGTGCCGTCGGACCCCAGGCCCCAGAACTTGCAGCTGATGGTCCGGTCGTCGGCGGTAACCACGTTTTCCCCGACGGGCAGGGAGTGGAAGGTTACGTCGTCGGTGATGCCCACGGTAAAGTGGTCCTTTTGCTCCCCGGCCATGTTGTCGTAGACGGCGATCATCTGGGCGGGGGTGGTGTCCTTGCTGGAGAGGCCGTAGCGCCCGCCCAGCACCTGGACTTGGCGGCTGCCGTGCTGGAGGACGGAGCACACGTCCTTGTAGAGGGGCTCGCCTCCCGCGCCGGGCTCCTTGGTTCGGTCCAGGACGGTGAGCAGCCTGCAGCTCTCCGGCAGGGCGGCCAGGAAGTGCTTGGCGCTGAAGGGCCGGTACAGCCGCACCTGGAGGAAGCCCACCTTACGGCCCTGAGCGTTCAGGTACTTGACCACCTCCTGGAGGCAGCCGGAGACGCTGCCCATGGCGATGACCACCTGCTCGGCCTGGGGGTCTCCGTAGTAGTTGAAGAGCTGGTAATCCCGTCCCGTCAGGGCGGACATCCGGGCCATGTAGTCCTCCACGATGCCGGGGACGGCGTCATAGTAGGGGTTCACCGCCTCCCGGAGCTGGAAGGCCGTGTCCGGGTTGAT